>JAEYFY010000290.1 GCA_023454395.1 Pseudomonadota bacterium | reverse complement strand
ACACTTCACTGTCACTTAAAAACAGCACAATTACTCACTTTTACACGAATATTCTGCCTTCAGGGAAAACAATAAGATAGGATTTTACTTGCCATTCCTCCTCAAAAAGAATAAAAATACATTAAATGCGAATAAAAATTCACTTGAGAGGGTTTTATGAAAGAGCGTAGCACCGAATTGGTTGATGGATTCCGCCACTCGGTTCCGTATATTAATGCACATAGAGGCAAAACATTTGTCATTATGTTAGGTGGCGAAGCCATTGCTCACGAAAACTTCCCATCTATCATTAATGATATTGGGTTACTACACAGCCTAGGCATTCGTTTAGTGGTTGTTTATGGCGCTCGCCCACAAATTGACACTGCGCTTGAAATACAAAAAGTATCTCCGATTTATCATAAATATACGCGTATCACAGATAGTAAAACCTTAGAAATCGTTAAACAAGCTGCGGGCACATTGCAACTGGATATTACGGCTCGCCTCTCAATGAGTTTAAGCAATACGCCATTACAAGGTGCGCATATTAATGTGGTTAGTGGTAACTTTGTTATCGCACAGCCATTAGGGGTTGATGATGGCGTTGATTATTGTCATAGCGGAAAAATTCGTCGTATCGATGAAGAAGCCATTCACCGCCAGTTAGACAGTAATGCTATTGTATTAATTGGCCCAGTTGCAGTGTCTGTTACAGGTGAAAGTTTTAATCTCACCTCAGAAGAAGTGGCAACCCAGCTTGCGATAAAACTTAAAGCACAAAAACTGATCGGATTTTGCTCATTTCAAGGTGTTATCGATGAAGAGGGCCACATTGTTTCTGAGCTACTACCTAATCAAGCTGAAGATAAAATTCAAGAGCTACAAACAGAAGGTGATTACCATTCAGGCACAGTAAGATTCTTACGGGGAGCGGTTAAAGCCTGTCGTCGTGGTGTAGAACGCAGCCACTTACTAAGTTATCAATCTGATGGTGCGCTTATTCAAGAATTATTCTCTCGTGATGGTATTGGTACTCAAATCGTCATGGAGAGTGCAGAAAAAGTTCGCAGAGCAAATATTAATGATATTGGTGGCATACTCGAACTTATTCGCCCATTAGAACAGCAAGGTATTTTAGTCAGACGTTCAAGAGAACAATTAGAAGTTGAAATTGACCAATTCACTATTATTGAACGCGATAATATGACTATTGCATGCGCAGCGCTTTATCCTTACCCATCAGAAAAAATTGGTGAAATGGCTTGTGTTGCAGTACATCCAGATTATCGCAGCTCTTGTCGTGGCGAGGTCTTGCTACAACGTATTTCAGCACATGCTAAGCAATTAGGATTAGAAAAGCTGTTTGTTCTCACAACACGTAGCATACACTGGTTTCAAGAAAAAGGATTTGAACCTGCTGAAATTGATAAACTCCCTATTGAAAAACAAGCTCTTTATAATTACCAACGCCGTTCTAAAATTTTGATTTTAGACTTACATAAAGAGTAATTACCAAGCACAAAAAAAGACAGGTATCCCTCTCAATGCCTGTCTTTTATTATTTTCCACGATTAACTAACAGCTAATAACGTAATTTATCAATTAATCCACTTCGACGTTGAATACGCGTTTGTATTGCCATTTTCACCATAGACTCTGAAGCATAAAGAGAAAGCTTTTGTTTAGCGCGGGTTAATGCGGTATATAACAATTCTCGGCTCACAACAGGTGAAAATTTATCGGGGAGTACTAATGCGGTATGGGTAAATTCCGAGCCTTGTGATTTATGCACCGTCATTACATACGCAGTTTCATGTTGTGGTAATCGGCTAGGTTGGATCGCTTTCAATTTTCCATCCGGTAATTGGAAAAACGCTTTCATTTCACCTTCATCGTTATTGAGCATAATGCCAATATCACCATTAAACAGACCTAACGTACTGTCATTTCGTTGGATCATAATGGGGCGACCAATATAATCACTTTGATAACTGTTTGTAGGGCGACGGATCAATCGCTGGCGATGCAATAACATCTCAATTCTGTCATTTAAACCACTCACACCAAAAGGACCTTCTCTTCGTGCGCACAATAAACGGTATTGGTTAAATGCATTAAGAATAATATCAGGTGATGCTTTTTGAGAAACTAAAGTGAGATACTCTCGATAGGCATTAACGGCATCTTGTATCATCAGTAAATAGCTTTCTTTTGACTCTAAAGCAATAAAGCTCACATCTTGAGGCGCTAATGCTATTTCAAGCTGTTGCGGGCTAACCTCTGCTTTTTTTAATAACGCAATCGCTATTTTGGTTTGTCCTTTATTAACCGCAAAAGCAAGTTGCCCTATCCCTGAATCTTCACCAAAACGGTAGCTTTTACGTAATAGACACAGAGAATCACTGACGACAGAGACTGGAGTTTGAGAAACAGGAATAATATCCGTAGATTTAACCAATTCACCTTGAGTTAAATGATTAATCTGATCAAACCTTTTTTGACTGAAACCATCTTCAGAAAAACGGCAAATATCACCTAATACAGCCCCCGCCTCAACAGAAGCAAGTTGGTCTTTATCACCTAAGAAAATAACGTGGCATTTTGATGGGAGTGCATCAATCAAGCGCGCCATCATGGGTAAATCAACCATTGAGGCTTCATCAACAACTAAAATATCAAGCTGTAATGGATTATCTTTATGGTAACGCACTTGCTGGCTTTCAGGCTGAGCGCCTAATAAACGATGAATAGTTTGTGCTTGCTTTGGCATCCACTTATTTTCTTCTTCGTTTAAATTAAGTTGCGCCAAAGCCTTTCCTAAAGATTCCGTTAATCTCGCAGCCGCTTTACCTGTAGGAGCCGCTAATTGAATAATCGGCTTTTCATTTGATGTGAGCATCACAAAAGCCGCTAAGATTTTAGCCACTGTCGTGGTTTTCCCCGTTCCGGGACCGCCTGAAATAATAGAAATAGGGCTTGTGATAGCAACACTGGCAGCCACTTTTTGCCAATTTGTTTCTAGGCTTTCTTTCGTGACGGGAAAAAGCTGGTTGAGCACCTTAATTAATTCATTTTCATCAATATCAACAATGGTGTGCTCTTGCCTAAAAAATTGAGCAACTTTCTCTTCATAGCTCCACATTCTTTGTAGATAAAGAAGTTCATTATCTAAAATAATCGGAGAAGGAAGATCATCGCTACTTTGACTAACGCAATGACAATGGGTCAACTCTTCTACTATTTTTTTAGCCGAAGGCTTACCCATTTTTTGCCAAATCTCTTGTGAAAACTCTTTTTGCCTACCATCAAATAGTTGATCTTTCTTAATAATATTTAATGGTAAACAAACGTGCCCCGCGCCAGTTTGAGCGCTCAAATAAGCAAATAAAAACAGTAAAATTGGATTTTCATCTTCAACCAGCATTTGTGCAAATCGAAGATCTAAAGGTCGTAGTAAGTTTTGTGTAATCGCTTGTTCTAGTAGTTTGATCATTTTTATTTCTCACCGACTACATCGAGTTTGCTCGTTTTACCTGCAAATAATGAATCTAACGCCAAAACAAAAGCTTCATCAGGCAAATAGGCATAAACCCCATTTCCGGGATGTTCTTTATCTATACCCCGTAAAAAAAGATAATAAATACCACCAAAATGAGTTCGGTAATCATAATCAGGAATACGTTGCTGTAAAAAACGATGTAACGCTAAGGTATAGAGTTGATATTGCAAGTCGTAGCGATGATCCATCATTGCATTCATCATCGCTTCTTGTGTGTAATCCTCACTCGATTCACCTAACCAATTCGATTTATAATCCACAACATAGTATTTATCTTCCCAAGAAAAGACTAAGTCAATAAAGCCTTTTAGCATTCCTTCTACTTGTTGAAATTGCAAAGCAGGACAACGTTTTGACAGAGGATCAAACTGACTAATTAATTGAGTCAATTGGGCTGATGATACTTCTTTCTCAATAGGTAAATAGAATTGCAATTCATCAAGTTGTTGTGATTTTGGGATATCAGCAAGACACAATCCTTGAGAATTAAGCGGTGTATGAAATAGCGTTTCCATCCATGTCACTAAAAGAGTCGCCCACTTTTCATCAAAGCCTTGGGCAGTCAATTGTTCTTGCATCCACAGCTCATCAATAGGCTGCGAAAAATCTAATACTTCCAGCAAACTATGTAAGAATGTTCCTGCTACTGCACCTCGAGGAAAATGATGAATAGAATTTTCATCAACCTCTCCTTGTTGCTTTTCACCTTTAGCATCTGTATCAAGCCCCGGTGCGATAGATTGCACCAAAGCCTCAATATCACCTAAATCAAAATGATAACCACGATTTGAATGCTGATAGGTTAATCCTGAATAGCTCGTTATACGCCAATTATCATGGATCTGACGTTTAAATATAGCGGCTTCAAGTTTTGTTTCAGCCATTAATTGAGGCTGATAGCGATGTGCTGATATATTATCAAGCGTTGTTACACTGATATTATCATCTAATAAAGCGTGAATTGATTGATGCAATAATTCACTATTGCCTTCCTCGCCTTGCTGTAATAAATACCCTAAAGCATTCTTATGCAGATCGGTAAGCCCTGATTTACGTTTAGTCCCCTTAACCAGAGGCGCAACACCAACATAACAGCAGAATTTAGATCGTGTTAATGCCACATAAAGTAAGCGTAAATCTTCAGCCAAGCGCTCTTCATCCGCTAAGCGTAAACTTTCAGGTCGGCTGAAAATATCTAATTTCGCGTGAAATTTTTCTCTGTCATGATAAAGCGCCCCTTTTTGTTCTTGGTAATTACAAGCAAAAGGTAAGCAAACAATAGGATATTCAAGACCTTTAGATTTATGGATAGTACAAATTCGCACAAGATTTCGATCGCTTTCCAAACGCATTTGTTGACTTTCAGATTGAGCATCAGGATGAGAGATCTGTTGTGCTAACCAACGAATAAGGGCGTGTTCACTATCAAGTTGTAATGAAGTTTCTTGTAATAATTCACCAATATGCATGATATCTGTAAGTCGGCGCTCACCATCAATACTTGCGAGTAAATTTTCCGCAATTTGATTATCCATCATGATTTTACGCAACATGGGTAAAACACCACGCTTTTGCCATAGTACATAGTAATCAGCAAATTTCTCCACGTAGCTATTCCAGCGTGCCTCATTGCGGTTCAGATCATCAATTTGCTTTGCGCTAAAACCAAATAATTGGCTGGCTAAAGATGCCCTTAAAACGCGTTCTTTCTCTGGTGTGACAACCGCTTGTAATAACCAAAGTAGATCTTTAGCTTCATTGGTTTCAAATACACTTTCACGATTGGATAAGAATACAGATTGTATTGAAAGCAAATTCAGTGCATCACGGACCAATATCGCTTCTCTACGGCTACGCACCAGTACCATAATATCCGCAGATGTAACCGCTTTTTTTGCACCTTGCTCAATCAGCCAAGCCTGTTGCTGATCCCCTGCGGATAACCAATCACGAATTTGTGCGGCACATTGCGCTGCCATGATTTGCTCATAATTTCCCGTAGAAACACTTTCGCCTTCAGCAAGCCAAAAATTAACAGGCGAAATCGGTTTATCATGGTAAATAAAGACCATGTCTTGGTTTTTTTCAGCCGAACTTACTTCAATAAAAGGGATATGCTCAAATAAAAATGGCGCATTGGAGCGCATAAAAAGCTTGTTAACTGCATTCACCATACCTGGTGCAGAGCGCCAGTTAGTATTTAATGTGTAGTGATGAGATGTCTGCTTTCGGGCTTGAATATAAGTAAAAATATCCGCACCACGGAATGCATAAATTGCCTGTTTAGGATCACCAATAAACAATAACCCACTGTTTTCATGCTCACCATAAATGGCATCAAAAATACGGTATTGTTGGGGATCGGTGTCTTGGAATTCATCGATCATTGCAACTGGGTAGCGTTCACGAATAGCTTGCGCTAAAGCCTCACCACCTTCACGTTTCAATGCCCTATCTAAACGTGTTAATAAATCATCAAATCCCATTTCACCACGACGCATCTTTTCATTTTCAATGCCTTGGCGTATTTCAGGGATCGCGTTGGCAAGAATAACATCACGTAGAGTCAAGCTTTGCTTTGTTAATCGTTCAATTTCAACAAAAAGAATATGCTCTGGTGCGGGACCTTTCGTTGCCTTTTCATTCAGCGTTTCTTGAGAAAAACGAACTAAACAATCAGGTAATTGATAGCTTTTCGTTTCTAATGTTAACGCCCACAGAGTAATTTCTTCAATCCATTTGGGTAAGAAACGACTGCTATAACTACGTTTATCAACACCTGAAGCGGTTATCCATGCTTCAACTTCATGATGATGTTCATGCCAACGCGCTTTCACTTTGTTAATAGCTTCAATAACCGCTTGATGACGCTCTTTGACTGATTCATTTTCACTGTCTAATGCCACACCTTCAATTTCAGGCATTTCACCTTGTAAATAAGGCTGTATTTCATAAAGCAGTTGTTCAGGGCCAGACCAAATCTGGCTTACTGCATTAGCAACATCATAAGAAAGTGGATAACAATGCCGCCGCCAAAAGTCAGCACATACTCGTTTTTTTAGCTCATATTCATCTTGGATCAAGACTTGTTCAAACAAAACTCCTGATTCAAATGCATTGTTTGCCAACATACGTTGGCAAAAGCCATGAATGGTATAAATAGCCGCTTCATCCATTTGTCGTTCAGCTTCTAACAACCACTGTGCAGCCAGCTCTTTATTAGGGATCTGTTTAAGTAACTCATCGTAAGTATGATCGCTACTTTCAACATCATGACGGATACAGGCAAGTCTTAGTTCATGGATATTTTTACGAATACGGGCTCGTAATTCATCTGTCGCCGCATCCGTAAATGTCACAACTAAAATCTCTTCAACATTGAGAGGGCGGTAGAATGCAGACTCTCCGCCTAATCCAAGAAGCAACCGTAAATACAACAACCCGATGGTATAAGTTTTCCCTGTTCCCGCTGACGCCTCAATGAGGCGTCTTTGGTACAAAGGAAGTGTATACGGGTTTAATGGCTGTGCCTGTATCACTTCACTCACTCTTTAATTTCCTCAACAGGTAAGGTTTTTTGTAATTCACTTACCGTAGCATAACGTTTCCACTGTTTATTTTCGGCGTAATCAGCATCTTTGCCATCTTTACCAATAATTTGAGAAACAAAAATAAAGCCGTTTGGTTTTATAATTGCTTTTTCATAAAACTCAATAGCTTGTTTTAACGTTACTTTATTAAGCTCCGCTAAGAATTTTTCACGTCCATCATATTTTAAGTTATTACGATGGAAGTCATTTCGATAAAGAGAAACTTCTTCATAGAACGTTTGAGGTGGCTGTTTAACTTCGGTAATAATCGCCTGTTTATACTGATTAAAATCAGCCTCGTTCATTTTTTTCAAACGCTCGTAAGCTTGTTGATAAAATGCGTTATAACGCTGATTTAAATAGGCTGGTGGTTTTGCATTACTTTGTAGTAAAAAGCCGATACCTGATTGCTCACCCATAGTGGCTTGATAAGCAAATACAGCATAACCAAGTTGCTCTTCTGTTCTTAATTGATCATAGAACCAAGGCTTGATAACAGACGATAACACTGAAGAAATTGCCTGACCTTCAAGACGGCTATAACCTGTTGGGATATAAAGCTCCCCTAATGCGTTATCTGTGCTCTTCGATTTATTTTGGAATTCAACCGCATTTAATTTATTGAATACTAATGTTTCACCGATCCAATATTCTGTGCCTTGATTACCTAATAATTCGTGTGCAGATTTAGCAATATCGCGGCTTTGCTCTGGTGTTAAGTTACCAATAATCAGCGCTTGAAGTGCAGCGTTTTTAATTACGTCACGGCGATTATCAATAATATCTTGCAGTGTAATTGACTCTAATACTTTGAGTTTATCGGCTTCTTCATAGTACGGGATCGTATTTAATCGACGAGCCGGTAACATAGCGGCTTCAAAAGCTTTTAAGTTATGAGTCACTTCAAGTTGTTCACGATACCAAGATTTAGCTTGATCCAACTCTTCTTGAGTTGATTCAAAGCTCATATAGCTTTTCAGTGTCGCATTAACGAGTTCTGGTAAATGTTGTGTATAACCATTCATTGAAAAATCAATACCTTGTCCTGATGAGGATGAGATATTCATTCCAGCAACAGATGCTTGATAAGATAATTCACTTAATGCTAAACCAGCGAGATAATCCGTTAAGGTTTGTGTCACTTGTTGCTTAACAGTAATGTCTGATTTCTTATTCACTAAACTTAATGTCACACTGGCTTTAGGCTCATCAGAAAAATAGTGCGATGGCATATAAAACAAGCGAGCGCTTTTATCTTGCCACAATAATTGTGGTTTGGTGATTTTGCTGTCCGCATCAATCAATGAAAGATTATCAGGGATATAAGGGTTCAGTGCTGGCAGTGATAATGAAATATCATCTGATAATGTTTGCCATGTTTTTAATTGCTTATCAGTGATTTTATCAACCTGATAAGGCGCATTAACAAAATAGGCTTGTTTGTTAGAAGGTTCATTCGGGCTTATTACCCAAATACGTGCTTTCTCTGGTGTAAGAGAATCAAGACGAGAAAGAATAGCTGAAGGTTGATAATTATCAGCAATATAGTCTGCATCTAGAATATTTTTGATTGGGTAACGTAGCATCATATCCGAAATGCCTTCTATGTAATTCATATCTCTTACAATAGAGCCATAACGAAATGAGAGATCTAATACATTCGCAATTTCATCAAAATAACGCTGACTGATACCTTCTGTTTGAATTAAACGAATGTACGAAAAGATAGCGGAAATCACTTTATCTTTTTGCGCTAACCCTTTATCGGTTAACGAAACATAAATGGTAAACGAACCTTGGTTACGATCGATATATGGCTCTGAGAACGCACTAATATTTTCGGCTAAACCTTGGTCTTGTAACCATGTTGCTAAAGTGCCTGAGCTACGATTGCCAATTAAATAGCCAATGTATTCGTCAGTTTTACTGCGAAAATCAGCAACGTTGTTATCTATACCAAACTCAATTTGTAAAGTCTTTTGCGGTTGCGCTGGTACTAAGTGGATCATTAACCCTTTTTCTTTATCCGTCATAGCAGGTACTGTGGTGACTGGCACATCTGCCTTTTTATTCGGGATACGAGCGAAAGTGTTTGCAGCTAATTTAGACAATTCATCAAGTGATTTATTGCTGTAAATTACCCCATTCATTAAATTGCCAGAGTAGTGTTTTTGATAGAATTTTATTAACTCATCTTGAAGCTTACTATTTGGCTTATCACTTAATGTTTCTAGATTCCCACCCATAAAACGGGAACTTGGATGTGATGGGTTTAAAGTTTCTGCCCTGACTTGCCAAAAACGCATACCATCGCGCGCACGCGCCATTGTTAATTCTGCATTAACAGCATTACGTTCACGATCTGCATTTTTAGGATCAAGTAAAGGTTCAGCTAAAGCATCAGCAAGGCGATCAACCGCTTCATTAATAGCACTATTTTCCACTTCTAAATAGAATGCAGTGCGATAAGTCGTTGTACTCGCATTATGAGAGCCGCCATTCTTTTGTAAGAATTCAGACATACTGCCTGATTGAGGGTATTTAGCCGATCCCATTAGCACCATATGTTCTAAATAGTGCGCAAGACCTTGCTGACTATCTGGATCTTCTAATGCACCAACAGGTAATGCAACCGCTGTTAATGATTTAACTGCTTTTTCATCAGAAACCAGTAATACGGTCATTTCATTAGGTAGTTTGATCGCTTGATATTGCCGTGGATCGCTCTCACTTTTTTCAATACTATCAGGCAATACTTGCCAGAGTGGATCAGCCGCAAAACTATTGATACTCACTAGCATCAATAGCAACATGATCCATAGTTGCGAGCAGTATTTTCTCATCTGATATGAGCTCCCTTATTTTTTCAGAAATGGAATTATTGGTTTAAATATGGTTAATGCCGTCTGTTTGACCGTTTGTAAAAAAGGCTCGTCTAATTGAGAGAAAGCACGCTGAACATACATGTCGTTCATTTCACCATCTCGATTATAGCTATCCGTTAAATGTTGCATCAGTACTAATTCTGCTTTTTCAAGGGTCTCTTCATCATCAAGTAAAAACTCTTGTGATTTTTTATCATAGCAAGCTTGTAACCAAGCCCAACCACTTTTCGCAAATAGCGCTAATGGGCTATTTAACCCTTGTTTATAGTCACTGATTAACTTGTCTAATGTTGAATAGGCAACTTCAGGATCAACGGGTAATAAACACCATTGAGTCTCTTTTCTGCCGTAGAATCGGCTCTCGCCTGTTCCCTCTTTTAAACAATAAACTAGGTGCTCAATCCACAGCTGCAATAAGTCATTAGCTGTTAAGCTGGCAGGTCGCCAACGTAATAAACCATCAGCTTGTACCTCATTTAAACGACCAATCAATGGCATTGCACTAAAGCTTTGCTCTAATGTGACAGAATGTGTGGCTAATCGTTCACTTCTTATCTTTTCAGCTAAAGGAAGTAACTCTTCTATTTGTTGCTCCCAATAAATTTGACCAAATGCACTAGCAGGAAGTTGTCCTGCGGCTTTGATACGCTCAAACAAAGCTTCTGTTGAGGTTTGATCAATCAATGCTTTTAATAACCATTGATTCAATAGATAACGTTGAAGGGCATTTATCACAAATGGCTCTTCTTCAGGTAATTCTGTTTCTTCGATAACAAAGTTTGTTTTTAATCTTTGTTGGAAGAATGCACGAATAGGATGTCGATAAAAACGTGCAAGCGCATCAACAGAGACTTTATCTATCGTGTCATCGTCATTAAGTGGCTCGGTAAAACTTTGATGAACCTCACCTTGTCCACTAGCCGCAGGCAACCATTCAGAGGCATAAGAACGGAAGGAAGCGTCTATTCGGAAGTTTTCTTGAGCAAAAGGAACACGGCTATGTTGTGTTAATAAATGCTGATTTATACGAGTCGCGCTGTCATCGACATTGAGTTCACCATCCTCCGGCAAACGGAAATTTTGCCCAATATAATCTTGTAACTCTTTAATTAAGACTGATGGATTACATTCTCGATCATCACGTATCGATTTTCCGATATAACTGACATAAAGGTATTTTTCAGCTGAGCTAAGTGCTTCAAGAAATAAATAGCGGTCATCATCACGACGTTTTCTATCACCACGACGGCGTTTTTCTGCCATTAAATCAAACCCTAGTGGCTGAATATTACGAGGATAAATACCATCGTTCATACCTAATAAACACACTGCTTTAAAAGGAATGGAGCGCATAGGCATTAATGTACAGAAATTAACGCTACCGGCTAAAAAACGCTGACTGATTTTTTCATCATCGAACCGTACTGTTAATTCATCACGAATAAGGACTAGCGGAATTTCATTTTGATATTGCGCTTTCAATCCATTTTCAATCACTTTTTGCCATTGTTGGATAATAAGCGCTAACACTAATTCCGTTTCTTCATCAGACTCAAAAAAGGCATCAACTAATTGTTGTCCAACTTCTAGCCATGCTTCTAATGAACGCGTTTCGCTCAAACGTGTACGCCAATCACTTAATGTATAAAGAAAATCAGCGAGATGCCCTGCAAGCTCCGCAACTAATCCACTGGATTCATCGTAAGGAAGCACACCTTTCCAAGGACCATTTTCGCTTTCCATCGCATAGCCAAGCAACATGCGCAGTAAGCCAAATTCCCATGTATTTTTGCCCGTGATTGGTAATAAAAATGAAGCCACATTCTCATCATCTAATCCCCAGCGTATGCCTGACTCATCAACCCAACGACGTAGTAGCTTTAGTTCATTTTCAAAAATAGAAAAATGCCCTGCTAAAGCAGGTACTTCAAGTAGTGCCAATACTTGTTCGGCAGTAAAACGACTTTGAGGAAGCTCTAGCAATGTAATAAAAGCCTGTAATACAGGGTGCGCTTGACGAGCTTTTCTATCTGAAATAGCAAAGGGAAGATAACGTTCTGAAGGCGCATTACCAAACACAGCTTGAATATAAGGTGTATAGCTATCGATATCCGCAACCATCACGATAATATCACGCGGTAATAATTCAGGATCTTGCTCTAGCAAATGCAGCAATTGATCTTGTAACACTTCCACTTCGCGCTGTGGGCTATGGCTGGCATGAAAAGTCAGTGAGTGATCATCTGGCGAAATGACTCGTTTATTGTCACTACATACATAAGTTTCAAGTGTTGTACCTAATTGTGAAAAATCTTCTAAATCAAGGATATCCGCTTGTAATTGATGAAGTAAGTTATCTCTTGGGATCTCAACAAACGCATCTAACACATCGGTATATTCAAGTTCAGAGAGGAAATAAAGATTATCTTTACCCAATTTTCCCCATGACGCTAATAGCGGATTACCGATATTTTGCTCGCCATCATCATTAAATAACGAAGACGCATTTTTTTCGTCTTTAAACCATGGTAATTCATGTAATTGCTTATAATGGCGTGGTTTTCTGCTATTAAGACGAGAGAGAAATTTAGGATCTTGAATATCTCCCCAATAGTAACGGCAAGGATTGGTAAAGAGTAAATAAATCTCGGTATGACGCCCTATCGCTTGTAATGCCTGTAAATAAACTTGAGGTAGCGCTGAAATCCCACAAATAAAAATACGGGGTGGAAAACAGTGTTGAAGCTCCCCTTCTTTTGCATTATTCAATGTCGAAATAAATTGCTGATAAAGATTAGAACGGTGCCATTGAGGTTGATTAAGATCTTTTGTGTATTGCTGTAATGCCACCCACAATATTTTTTGCCAGTGTTGGTTTTCACTCAACCCCTCGATTAGCTCATCTTTTTCCCACGAAGCTAACCAATCTGAACGATAAACTAAATATTGGTCAAATAAGTCAGCTACACGCCCTGCTAACTGATGAAGTTTACGTTTATCTTCATCATCATCAAGGTAATGCAGTAAGGGTTTAAATTCTTCATGAGGCAAAAATTCAGGCAGCAATGCCATTAATTTCCATGTCATGGCATCTTTAGAAAAAGCGCTTTCTTTAGGTATACCTGATAATACCCGAGTAAACATCTCCCAAATAAAAGTTGCTGGTAATGGGTAACGGATATTAGCAGCAATACCCAAACTTTCGGCAAGCTGGATTTGCAGCCACTGAGACATTCCGGGGCTTTGTACAAGGATCACTTCTTGTTCAAAAGGAGAAGAAAGTGGTCTGGTCTGCATAAAGTGCACCATAAGTGACTTTAGCAATGACAACTGATTTGAGTGATATATATGAAACATCAGATCCTCATCTTATTAATAGCATGACCAGTAATACAGCTTTATTTCGGGTAATACATTATTGGCAACATAACCTTCTATTTGCTGACAACCTTCAGACTGTAAAAGTGAACGCGTCATTATTTTAGGGTTAGATGCGAAATAATCAGGGGATTTATCGGACATTTGTTCAAATAAAACAAAAAGTTCCTGCCCTGCTTGTTGAATTTGAATTAACTGCTGAAAGTCAGCTTTTAATGATTGACTATACCCTATAATAGCGACAAAACTAATATTAAAAAACAGCAATATAAACATTGCGTTAAGTAAAATAGAGCCACTTTCTGATTTATTTTGAATATTATCTATAATACACACTCCTTATGCACTAAGGGGCAATAATCTAGCCATCCATTTGGATGTGCAACAATGGATTTATTTTTGTCCTTCAAAAAATCAACCCATTGATAATGATATATTTTATAACCATTTACACTTTCTGCCTGTCCTTGCAACAAACCCTTTTCTAACGAAATCAAAAATAAACAGCTTTTTATTTTAGGATTTGCATGAAAATAACGGCATTGCCATTTATTTAGCTGTGGCGATAAAATTCCCCAATTCTGTTTTATTCCCCACACCAAGGCAGATTCAGCAAATAAAAAAGCCTGTCGAGCTTGTAACTCTTGCATCACTATTTGTTGAGACTGTCTGTAATGATAAGCAAAATTTCCAAGTGCCGATAAACTCATAACAATAAACCCTATTACGACAAGTAAACTTGCAAATCCTTGCTCATTTTTATTGAAAATTGTATTAATACTCATAACCTGGTCACATTCCTTAACCGAATGTCATTCTTATAATGCAATTTGATAGCAGGGGATTGTTTTAAATGAAATTTTAAAGAAACCGAAAGATAAAAAAATGGTTTCTCGTTGATAAGATGTTGCCTTGAATAAGGGTGTAAAATAAATTCAGTCACTTCAATCTCATGACTTTCGAAAAATCGTTGCCATCCTGAAGAAGTACAATTTTTTACTCCTCTTAATTGCTCTAGTTGTCCATTTTTAAGACGATATCCAAAATAATCACTTTCTTTTGAAGAAGAAGCATCCCATCGACCATTGCCATTTACGTCATAAGCAAAAATAATGCAGCTATTTTTTTCTTGATAAGAATACTGTCCTATTTTTAATGGTGAAATATGCAACGCTTTTGACTGCGATACATTGGCGCAATCACCGTGACAATACCCCGTTCGCCTTAGTTGTGTTTCTAGTACCAATAACCTTTCTCTTAAAAAGATATCTAATTGATGCTGTTGGTAAGAATGGATCAATGTGTTCATTATTTGAGGAAAAGCCCGACTGATAGATAGAAATAAAATCCCACTTATCGCGATAGCAAAGAGGCATTCCATCAACATCATGCCAGATGAAAATGAAAATATTGACCGCTTTAACATGGCGAGAATACCTTAATTTTCTGGCTACATGCTCTTATTCTACCTAAAGATGAAATCACAATTTTCACTTCACCCTCTGAACTTTGAAGCACAAAACTCATTGGTCTTAAGGTTTGACGAGTCCCTCCAAACGTAAAATTTGAAACTGTTGATTGCTTAAGTTGAACACCAGAAGCTAATTGAAAAATAGTTTGTTTTTCAGGTAAATGCTGTAGAGGTAAAGGGATCGCGATGAGTTTATTACTGGGCGATAAATGAAACGATATTTTAATTTTTATATTAAACAATAGCGCTTGTTGTCGCTGATAAGAAAGAAAAGCAATCGTTTCACGTACACTATGTATCAATTGACGTTGGTGAGTAAATTGCTGATAGGTGGTGATTGATAAGTAGCTTAAAATCGAGGCGATTATCATGACAATAAGCATTTCAAGTAGGCTTATTCCAAATTCGCTCTCTTGCTGATGCGCCCTACTTAGGCTTATATCCATGTTATTGTTCATTTATTCCTCCTTTTTAACCTACTGAGAGAATGCAGACAAAACATCTAACGGTAAATAAAGGAAAGTGCTTTTTTCGAACAACAACGCAATAACCGTATTTTCAGAATAAACACGAAAAAGGGTCATAGAAATAAAAAAGCCCCTGTTTATCACTAAACAGAGGCTTTAAAACACAAAGGAAAATCAAACCGTAAATGGATATTTTATCGCTTCATGGCATTGATAACCTTCAACAGTAAAATCATCCGTTGTTACCCATGTTTCGATATCTTCCAACGTTTTTATCTTTGGATTGATATGTAATGTTGGTAACGGCAATGGCTCTCTTTTTAACTGCACATCACGCATTAGAGGTAATTGATTTTCATAGATATGTGCATTAATTATCTTATGAAATGCTTTACCCGGCTTATGCCCTGTAATTTGAGCCACCAGCGCTAATAAAACAAAGCACTGAATTTGGTTAAAGTTCAAACCTAGTGGTACATCACAGCTGCGCTGATAAGAGGTTAAATAAAGCGTATCACCGACTAATGAAAAGGTGTGTGTATGCATGCAAGGGCGTAAACATCCCAGCTCCGTTTCACCCGGATTATAGAACGTTACGATCTCACCACGATCATCGATACCTTTAGTCAGGTTATCTACCACTTTACGCAGTTGATCAAAATGAGAACCATCAGGGCGTTGCCATTGGCGTCCTTGAACGCCATATACACGCCCCATATCGTCTTCACCTTTACGATGAGGATTGTTCAACCATGCGTCGTTTTCATTTGCATTGGCATTCCATGTATTACAGCCAATGTCACGAAATTGAGCGGCATTGTCATAGCCACGTAAATACCCTAACAGTTCTGCAATGGCCGCTTTATAAAAACTTTTTCGTGTTGTTATTAGCGGAAATTGATTACTCGCAACATCATATTCCAGATCGGCATTAATCACCGTTAAACAACGGGTTCCTGTCCGTTTATTATCAATCCATTGCCCTTCATCGATAATGCGTTGACACAATGCCAGATACTGCTTCATGTTGTC
>JAEYFY010000285.1 GCA_023454395.1 Pseudomonadota bacterium | reverse complement strand
CCACACATACCTTGCGCATAGGCACAACCATTACCTACAGGCGTTTTCATTGTTTGTTCACATTGCACACAATACATATCGTATTCCTTCTAATAAAAGATAACGCTTTATTTTTATAAGTTGCATTCCAGATGCAACATAAGAATACGCCATTTTTATAAGAGCGAAAGTGCAACATTGAACAATTTAAATGTTGTTTGATCTAACGCAATTTCTAGCAAATCTTTTAATATCCCTTTTTTTATCCTTTGATTTCGCTTAAGCCGAAAAAATTTTTTCTAAAAAAGAGAGCGTTATTGCATTACATCGATGATGACTAAATAAGAAGGAATATTTAAGGATTATTGATGGTTGTTTTTTGTTTAATCATATAAAGACTGAGAGATGAAACGATTAAGTTCATCAATTTTTGTTAAGTCAGTAATATTCATTACTATTTTTTATAGTTAATATCACCTATTGCATCAATAGCTAATCAAATTATTTCAATTGATATATGTTATTAGCACGAGTATTACGAAATGAAACTATACATTTGAAAGGTGCTCCCCCCTACATTGGAGATTAAAAATGATTAAACTAAATAATGTTCCATCAGAATTTCGCCCTCTAGAAAGCTACAAAATGTTAATTGGAGGAGAATGGGTATCTAGCACATCACAAAAAACGACCAAAACCTATAGCCCAGCTACTGGTGAATTATTAAGTGAATACCAATCGGGTAGTGCGGAAGATGTTGAACGCGCAGTGAGCGCTGCACGTAATGCATTCAAAACATGGAGTAAAACGTCACCAGCTGAGCGTCAAGCCCTCTTATTAAAAATCGCAGATCGCTTAGAGCAAGAACAAGAACGCTTTGCTTGGATTGAATCTCTCGATAACGGTAAACCACTCAATGAGTCGAAAAACATAGATTTACCTGCCTCTATTGACCATTTTCGATATTTTGCAGGCGTGATACGCTCTCATACCGATGAAAGTGCCGTCCTAGACGAAAATACCATTAGCCTTGTTATTCGCGAACCTATTGGTGTTGTGGGTCAAATTATTCCATGGAACTTCCCATTATTAATGGCAGCATGGAAATTAGCACCCGCGATTGCGGCTGGTGATACCGTGGTTATTAATCCAGCAACACTGACTTCCCTTTCATTATTAGAGCTAGGTCGTATTTTAAATGAAATATTACCAGCGGGTGTGATTAATATTGTTACGGGACGCGGATCTGTTGTAGGACAAGCTATTTTAGAGCACGAAGATATTGATAAACTTGCTTTTACAGGTTCAACCAATGTGGGTTATACCGTAGCAGAAGCAGCCGCGAAAAAAATGGTTCCAGCAACATTGGAATTAGGCGGTAAATCAGCCAATATCGTGTTCCCTGATGCAAATATGAAAAAAGCAGTCAAATATTCAGCATTAGCAATTTTGATGAACCAAGGACAAGCTTGTGAATCAGGTTCACGTTTGTTCTTACATAAAGATATTCATGATGAATTTTTGAAAGCATTAAAAACTGAATTTGAGAGTATTCGTGTCGGTGACCCGCTTGATCCGAATACGCAAATGGGTACACAAGTTAGTCAAGATCAAATGGATACCATCTTAGGCTATGTTGAACTCGCTAAAAAAGAAGGTGCAACAGTATTAACAGGTGGTGAACGTATCACGGGTGAAGGTTATGATGATGGTTTCTTTGTTCGCCCTACTATCATTATCAATGCCACAAACCAAATGCGTGTTGCGCGTGAAGAAATTTTTGGACCTGTATTGTGTGTTATTCCATTCGATAATGAAGATGAAGTGATCGAAATGGCGAATGACTCTGAATATGGTCTTGGTGGTGGTGTTTGGACTCAAGATATTAATCGTGCCTTACGTGTTGCAAAAGCAGTCAGAACCGGTCGTATGTGGGTTAACACTTATCACGAACTCCCAGCTCACGCTCCATTTGGGGGTTACAAGAAATCAGGTTTAGGACGTGAAACACATAAAATGATGTTAGATGCTTATAGCCAAGTAAAAAATATCTTCATCAGTATGAAAGAATAAGATTTTCTCTCTTTTCTAAATTCTTATAAATATAATATCTATACTCATCTCTTCGCCTTCTCCCCAGAAGGCTTTTTATTATCTATCATTTCTCACACCTCAATTTATTGCCATAAAAAAACCGCATCCTTATCACGATAAAGCATGCGGTTTTATGTTGTGTTATTAGCCAATAAGTAAGAACGAGTTACTCTGCTTCGGCTTCTTTTTTGCTCACTGAGTGAGTGTCTTTATCTAATTCAATATTATCAGCGTTAACATCTTTTATATGATCTCGTGTTAAGCGATAAACAACAGGGCTTAATAAAGCTAGTGCAATTAAGTTAGGGATCGCCATCATTGCATTGAGTGTATCGGCCAATAACCACACAAATTCTAATGATTGTGTTGCCCCAACCGGTAACGCAATCAGCCAAGCAATACGAAATGGCATAATAGCTTTAGGTCCAAACAGGTATTGCACACATTTTTCACCGTAAAAACTCCAACCTAAAATCGTGGTAAATGCAAAAATAGCTAATGCAATTGCCACAATATAGTTACCTCCGGGAATAGCGACAGAGAATGATGCAGCGGTTAATGTTGCGCCACTTTGCCCAGTTAACCATTGCCCTGTGATAACAATAGTTAATCCTGTAACAGAGCAGACAATGATGGTATCAATAAAAGTTCCCAACATCGCAATTAAACCTTGGCGAACAGGATTTTGTGTTTTTGCCGTCGCATGGGCTATAGGCGCACTACCCAATCCCGCTTCATTGGAGAAAACACCACGCGCAACACCAAAACGGATCGCAGCCCAAACAGCGGCACCAGCAAAACCACCTTGCGCAGCAACAGGTGTAAATGCAGATTTAACAATAAGGATAATCGCATCAGGGATAGCCGTTACATTCAGCGCTAAAACAACAACACCTGCACCAAAATAGCCAACGGTCATAATAGGAACTAATTTACCGGCAACATCAGCAATACGCTTAATGCCGCCAATGAGTACAGCACCGACTAAAACAACCAGCACAATAGCGGTGATTGTCGTCGAAACACCAAAGTTACTTTCTAGTACATCAGCTACAGAGTTTGCTTGTACTGTATTACCAATACCAAAACCCGCAAAACTACCAAAAATAGCAAAAACAGTACCTAGCCAAACCCAATTTTTACCTAAGCCATTTTTGATGTAATACATGGGTCCACCGACATAGTTTCCATATTTATCAACTTCACGGAAACGTACAGCAAGCACCGCTTCTGAATATTTGGTTGCCATTCCCACTAATGCGGTCATCCACATCCAGAACAATGCACCGGGTCCTCCTAAGACGACAGCCGTTGCAACACCCGCAATATTACCGGTTCCGATAGTAGCAGATAATGCAGTCATTAACGCATTGAAGGGTGATATCTGACCTTCACCTCTTTGATCATTTTTTTCAAATAAAAGCTTAAACCCTGTACCTAATTTCCTAATAGGTAAAAAACCAAGTCGAAACTGCATAAAAAGACCGATACCGAGAATACCGACAAGCATCGGAACTCCCCATACCACGCCATTTATAGCGCTTAATATATTTGTGATGAAATCCATAATTTACCCTTTCTTGTCCCAATGTTATTCAAATGTGTATTTTTTGTTATCAATTACACTAAAGATGAAAAAGGGAAAATATGCTAGAAAAAAAAACGACGAATTTTAAAATTGACTGAGTTATGTGAGAAATATCACTTCATTATTAAATTAAGCTATCATTAGGTTCATCGTTACAATACTTCAATCAAAGTTATGCATAATCATAAATCAGCACAAATCATCCAAAATGAACGACGTTTTAATCTGTTCAGAAAAGCGCAAGAAACCAACCTTGCACCACTAAAAATCCTACTACTATCCGCTATAGTCGGCTCTCTAGCTGGATTAGTGGGTGTTTTATTTGAAAAAAGTGTTAGTTGGGTGATTCATTTTCGACAAGAAGAACTTATTAAAATCTTTACTAACCCTTATATTCTAGCGATCACCACATTACTTTTTTCCTCTATTCTGGCAATGCTGGGATATTATTTAGTCAAAAAATTCTCACCCGAATCGGGGGGATCTGGAATACCTGAAATTGAAGGTGCCATGATAGATATTCGCCCTGTTCGTTGGTGGCGAGTATTACCCGTAAAATTTATTGCCAGTATTGGCACTTTAGGCTCTGGTATGGTGTTAGGGCGAGAAGGCCCCACGGTTCAATTGGGCGCCAATATAGGTCAGCTCGTAAATGATATTTCTCGGGTAAAAGATAAAGAGTCACGCCATACTCTATTAGCTACAGGAGCCGCAGCAGGCTTAACCGCTGCTTTTAATGCACCTCTGGCGGGTATTTTATTTATTATTGAGGAGATGCGACCTCAATTTAAATACAGTCTTATTTCAATTAAAGCCGTCTTTATTGGCGTTATTATGTCTTGCATTGTTTTTCGCCTATTTAATGGTGAAGGCGGTATTATTCATATTGGTAAATTTTCATCCGCACCACTCAATACGCTCTGGTTATATTTAGTGTTGGGTATGTTATTTGGTATTATTGGCGTTATATTCAGTAAATTACTGTTCTATGTCCAAACTCAATTTCAGCATTTCTATCAAGATAAAACATCACGCTTTGTTTTAGCTGGTGGCATCATCGGTGGGCTTTGTGGTTTATTAGCATTAATTATTCCTGAAATAACTGGCGGTGGATTTAGTATTATTCCTGCGCTTAGCACAGGACAATATTCTCTGATTGCGCTACTACTTTTCTTTGTTTTACGAACCATCACATCCATTATCAGTTTTGCCTCTGGTGCTCCTGGCGGTATTTTTGCCCCCACTCTGGCACTAGGTACTCTATTTGGTAGTGCATTCGGATTAACTGCAACCTTACTTTTCCCTGATTATCAAATTCAAATTGGTACATTTGCTATTGCGGGAATGGGCGCTTTATTTGCGGCAACGGTAAGAGCGCCTCTAACAGGGATCGTCCTCGTATTAGAAATGACCGATAATTATCAACTTATCCTGCCGATGATTATTACCTGTTTAGGTGCAACGATGTTGGCACAGCTATTAGGTGGTCGCCCAATTTATACAGTTTTATTAGAACGCATATTACAAAAGTCTGAAGAAAAGGAACCAACAGACCAAGCCCTCGATATTAAGGGTGATAAATCATCACAATAATAAAACTCACTTAAACAGATAAAAAAATACCCCAATTATTTGGGGTATTTAAAAAAGGGAGGATAGTTCTTAACTATTTTTTGCGTGCGATTAAAGTAGCAAAATTTAAGGCGATACGATTGCCATTTGCATCTGTTTTATGTAGATGCCCTGGGTTCTCATTATATTTAATAATTTCCCAGTCTTTATAATAATCAGCTAATTCGTTTGGATGTAAAAAAGTTTTAAATGGAATTTCAGCAGGATCACTATTTGGCGTTTCAACAGGGCAAACAATCACATTAATACCGTTAGGGTTGGTACATTCCTGCATATTTTTAATAATACTTTCAATACGTTCCCGTTGGCAGAACATCAATACAACGGTTGAAAGAATGATATCGTATTTCTCAGTAAGTGAAGCTTTATTAATATCATATAAGCCACTTTTTACCGCTAATCCTGTTTTGGCTTTAACTGTTTCAATGGCATCAATATGTGAAGCATTTATATCTAACGCTGTCACATCATAACCTTGAGACGCTAAATAGAAACTATTTCGACCACGACCAGCACCTAAATCTAACACCTTGCAAGGCTGAGTAAACGTTGCCATATAACGTACTTCAGAATGCGGTAATGATAAGTCGTTTTCTTTAAATAACTTATCTTCTGGGGCGCATAAAAAAGAGAGCTGACAACGTACATCATCACTTGCTTTATCTATTTTATGCCACTGTTGAGGTTGAATTAAAGGTGGCTGATCCTCAGTATTACACTCAACTGAAATTTGTGAACCATCATCATTAAAAACAACAAATGTCATATTACCTTGCAGTATCCGCATTTGGGCATAAGTGCCTTCCTTTGTATTGTGGCGTTCTAAGAACGCCAAAGGAATGGATGTACGAGTCCACTCTGGCATTTTTTTATAACTTACAAGTTCCATAATTCAACCTCGCTTAAGATGCATTTTAAATACATCTTATGGCAATCATTATCATTCGTAAAGAAGGTTTTATCAAAACTATGATTTTAAATATTTGTTTAAAAGCAAATCAGTCACATCTGAAGAGGAAATAGATTCACCACATAAAACTTTCATCATAATTTCTTTGCCTAACGATGCTAAAGAAAGCAACATATCTGGACGTAACCGACTTATTTTATCTCTGTTTTCATCTTGATTAATGATAGTGATCAGCTTGGCATCAACATCAGAGCACTCTTGGATAGTCAGCAAAATAAAGGTATTTTCTGCATCACTTTCAGATAAAGTCACAACCCAACTCGCTTTAGCAATATTGGCAGATAGCAATGTTTTAAGATTAGTTGGATCACCTTCAATAATATTGGCTTGCGTATCATAAGAGGCTTTACTTTTATCGGCACAAATCGCAATAACGGCTTTACCTTGTTCTCTTAACCCTTTTTCTAATTGAGAAGCTAATGCCGATGAACCAATAATAATAAAATGATTATGCATTTTAGCGATCCTTTTCTTAACAATATCGCGAGTACCGCGCGCAAGAAATCCCATGACATACACAATGGAAGTAGTAAAAACGGTTATTCCCAAGATAACAACAGTGAGAGTAAAAATACGTGCATTCGTGCTAATTGGTACAATATCGCCAAATCCTAGTGTCGTCATGCAGACAATAGAAAAATAGAATGCATCCATCAACGTTGTAATATGTGGCTTAAATTCATCACCAATATACAGACTTCCCAGCATTGAGAATAACAGCAAAGAAAGGATACAGATAAAAGCCACAAAGCCAGCACTAGTTAAACTATGATGTGGAAATGCACGCCAACTGATCAACAACCCAATAGCTAAAATAAAAGAAAAATAGGATTGAAAGTCCATTTGCTGATAAACAGCGATATCAAGAAAAACAATGGTGGCTAATAAAATCAAAGAGACACACCACGCAATTCTAGCGCCAAGATACATAAATATTGAAAGCAAAATTAATGCACAAGCTAACATCACTTTAGGTATATCGAGGAGCTTCAATACACCCAATGATTTAAGCCATGCAGAAAAGCCATGAATTTCCCAATCCAGATAGACACCGCGGGACAACAAAATGGAGTAAATGATAAAAATACCATTTAAGATAAGTAATAAAGACATCATTTTTCTTGTCACTTTAGATGTCTCTATCACATTTAGTATTGCGGATAATTTCATATTAGATATTGTAAATACTCAGTTAGTTATTTAAAGGAATATTATCTAATCCTTGAAATTTAAAAGGTTCTGCAGGTTTAAAATGACTAGTAGCATTAGCTGAATAGATTATCGACTGCTCTTCACCTAATGGTAATGTCATCACTTTCCCACTCTCTTTTGAAAAATCAATTTCCTTTAAATTAACCCAAAAGGTATTCGGTGATAATGCTGATTCGAAAAAATATAATTGGTTTTTATGATCAGCCACAGTTCTCCAGCGTGTGGATGAAATTTCGGGTGATTCCACCGTACTTAACCCATAAGGTACAGATACATTTCTGATCACGCCAAATACGCTAGCGAGAGATTTTTGACTTGATTGAGCTTTAGGAATGGCATTCACATAAAAAGAAGCTCGGGCAAAACGATCTGAAGCACGATTCGTCCCCGGTAACATCACGGTTCCGCCGATTTGTTGCCAATAACTATTCAGCGCTAATTGTTCTGAGAAAATAGGCGAATTCGTCATCACTTGATACTCTTTGCTGTGATGAATCACTTGCTTACCATTTATATATTCAATAATGGCGCTATCTCCCGTTGCATCTGAAAGTGAAAGATGCAATGTTGCCATTCTATCTTGTCCGGGCACTTTATCCGTCAATACAATAAAAGGCTCACTGTCTAATGCATTCACAGCTTCTTCGACTGAAGCAAAATTATCTAACACATACTGCGCCCATGCAGAAATTGAAATCGCCGGTTTTTCCTTGGTATATGCGGGATAATCAGATTCTGCCAGCCACAATAAATTAGCCACTAAACCTTTTTCATTCATACCGTCTGTCGTAGAAATATCATAACCAGATGCAATCACACTTCCATATTTAGATGTCCATTTTATCGAGTTATCACCAGCTTCTCCTGAACGTTGCATCCCTTGTGGAAATATCCATAAATTTGTTCCTATGTCATATTTCCAGTCCATTGAACGAGCCGTAATAATTTGGTTATTGTCGCCTAAATAAACAAGCCGAGTACATGCATCAACACTTGTAATACCTACTGTAAAAAAGCCAGCTATAAGTAGAGTACCCAAAAAAGTATGACGTAGTTTTTTCATTATTAACTCTTTCCTGTTAAATAAATGGATGGCTTCTTTATTATGAGCTTGCTTTTCTCTTACTTAAAATCGATAAAGCCTCAAATAAACATTAGCCCTATTAAAAATAGAATTAGTGTTTAAGTATAGGATCATTCAGCATAATTGTGCATAAAAAAACCGATACGCTAAGGTATCGGTTTATAAATCATCTAGGTAATAAGAGGCTTTATTGCCTTATAAAAAGCATTTAATTACGCTTTTTTTACGCCTTCAACAGAGATAATTAACTCAGCTTCTTGTGATTTTGGCCCTAAGTCTGATTTAAAATTAAACTCTTTCAGATTCACTTTACCTGTTGCTTCAAAACCAGCACGGTAACCTTTCCAAGGATCAGTACCTTCACCAATTAATTTTGCATTTAATGAAACAGGTTTAGTCACACCATTTAATGTTAAATCACCTGTAACTACATAGTTTTCGCCATCACGAGTCACTTGGGTTGAGACAAATCGAGCTTCAGGATATTTGCTTGCATTAAAGAAATCAGCGCTACGTAAATGCTTATCACGTTCTGCGTGATTAGTGTCTAAGCTACCTGTTTTAATCACGACATCAACTTTATCTTTTGATGGATCTTCTTTATCGTAACTAAATGTACCATCAAAATCTTTAAAAGTGCCGTATAACCAGCTATAGCCTAAATGTTGGATACGAAACTGTACAAATGCGTGCTGACCTTGTTTATCAATAGCATAATCTGCTGCTAAAGCAGTACTTGCATTAAATAACAACGCACCTGCTGTTAAACCTAATAAAGCTTTCTTAAACATTGTTATCTCCATAATTTCATTTTATAAGTTTAATTATTTAGTCCGCATTCCTAGCATGCGTTTTAACGTGACATCTTTATCAATAAAGTGATGTTTTAAAGCACCAGCAGCATGTAATAGCGATAACAAAACTACTGTCCAAGCTAAATAAAGATGAATATCACCAGCTAAATCCGCTTGTTCGGCTTCCCCTGTAAAAATAGCAGGCACAGAAAACCAATCAAATACAGATATAGCTTGTCCATCAGCGGTCGAAATTAAATAACCACTAATCAGAATAGAAAATAAGATTAAATATAAAAGCATATGTGCAATATGAGCACTAATACGTGTCAGTTTACTGTAGCTTGATAAAGCTTTAGGCGGTGGAGAAATCCAACGCCATATCACACGCACTATCAAAATAATAAATAAAAGAATACCAATACTCTTATGTATTTCAGGTGCAGAATGATACCAGCTATCATAATACCCTAGCGTCACCATCCACAGCCCTAAAGCAAACATACCATAGACAGTAAGCGCCATCCCCCAGTGTAAAAGGAGTGACAAGTGCCCATAGCGAGACGCATTATTTCGCCATTGCATAATAAAAACCCAATAGTTTCTAATTCATTAAAATAATGTTATCTAGTTTAGTGTATTGAGAATAAATTGTTAGCCCATAGTTCAACAAATAATTTGCTTATCATTATCAATAATAATCAATAAGTCATAAGCTCTTATTAGTCACTCTGTTGATTGTCTAATCAATGACATTGTTGGATCAGTTTTTTTCAAAATAAGGTCAAAATAAGATAGGTATATTGGCAGGTGTTTATATACATAATAAAAAGCATAAAAAGGGAAATAATAAGCAAAATAAGATCAATACAACAATTGTCTAACTATAAAAACAATTGTATCCTTTACTTATCCTAAATTAGAACTGATTAAGCAAAATACAATAATAATTAGAGGAACCGTAAAAAAAACGGATAACCAGCGCATTTCGCGAACAACACCAAAAATAATTCCAATAATACAAACAAAAAATATAACAGGCATCATTTCTGAGTAATGATCATGACAATAGTGCATTAATAAATTAATCCACGAGTGATCGTTTTGCATATAAAAATTTCAACCAATAAAAATAAATTTTAATTAAGATAGTGATAAATTACTATCATTAACAAATAAAACAAGCATCGTATTATAAATATCAAGCATCGCGCACAAAGATATTAAAATACTTAACATTTCAAATAGAGACAATATTGATAATTAAAAATAACAATCTAAGTTAAATTTTCAATAATATAAGTCAGTTAAGGTCAAATAAAATAAAAGAATCAAAATGAATTTAGTATTATTATTAATATCATCTTAGCCAAATGAAATAATAATTTCATTTAACTTCAAATAAAGAAAATTAATTTCGCAAGGTTATAATAAAATTAATAAAGAATAAATAAAATAGAGTTTTAAACATCGAATAATTACCTTTAGGTCATTCATTTACTTGGAATTAACTCTATATTTCATTTTAATTACTATTAGCTAAAAACATTCAAATGCCACGCAAAAAACACTACAATTACAATAGTATTTTTATTGAGGGCACTATGTCTACTGCAACAAATCTGAATGAACTACAGGAACAAGTTCGCTCCCGCTATAATGGATTAAGTAAAAGGCTACAGCAGGTTGCACATTATCTACTTGATAATA
>JAEYFY010000258.1 GCA_023454395.1 Pseudomonadota bacterium | reverse complement strand
GAATAAAATATAGTTATTTATAGTAAAGGGATCGTTTTTACGATTATATCGTCCCGTTAATGATGTAGTTTACAACATTTTTTTAAAATAGCTAAGTAGAGTTGTGAAGGCGGTGATAAAAAGCACAAGCTGAATATAAAATAGCGTGCTAAGTGATATGTAAAGCGAGTCTATGCAAAATAGCAGCGGTTAATCCCCAGACGAGATGTCCATTATAGGGATAAAAGTAGATACGATGATTTTCACCAGCACGATGAAAATCTAAAGGTTGATAATGTTGGGCATTAAGTACATGACTTAGTGGCATTTCAAAGATAGAGGCAACTTCCGCTGGATTATGGCGCAAAGGTAAACCCGCAGGAATAACGCCAACAATAGGGGTAACTAAATATCCGCTAGAACTTTGTAAAGGGGCTAATTGACCAATTACAGATACGGCATTGGGGGGAATAGCCACTTCTTCATGTGCTTCCCTTAGTGCAGTTGCAATAAGGTTGCTATCTTCTGGATCACGTTTACCACCGGGTAAAGCGACTTGCCCTGCATGAGAGCGTAGCGTTGATGCACGCTCGGTTAATAATAATGTTGGGTTAGGTTTATTGATAATCGGCAGCAAGACGGCTGCCGATTTTTGGGCATGAAGAGGCTGATTTACCTTGTCATCAGGTAATGTGAGTTGAAAACGATTGATAAAAGTATCAATGGGTGTCATCGATAGTTGACTCACTTAAAACAGTTAATATTTGCCCAAGTTTATCAAATGTTTCTTGGTACTCTTTTTCAGCAACGCTATCAGCAACAATACCACCACCAGCCCAACAGTAAATTTTATTTTTTTCAGTTAATAAAGTACGAATGCTGATATTGGTATCCATTGTGCCACAAAAACTGATATAACCAATTGCACCACAGTATCCATGGCGACGATGAGGTTCAAGTTCCTCGATGATCTCCATTGCTCTGATTTTTGGAGCGCCAGTGATAGAACCGCCAGGGAAAGCCGCTCTTAATAAATCAGTAGCTGTTAAATGAGACGGTAATTGCGCTGTAATCGTACTGACTAAATGATGTACTGCTGGGAAACGCTCAACAACAAATAACTCGGGTACTTTGACGGAGCCTGTTACTGCAACTTTGCCAATATCATTACGCATCAAATCTACAATCATTAAGTTTTCAGCGCGATCTTTACGTGAATTTGCTAATAATTGAGCTTGTTCATCATCTTCTTCTGGTGATGGCTTACGAGGTAATGTTCCCTTTATTGGTCGTGTTTCTATTTTATTATCTGCTAAATGAATAAAGCGCTCAGGTGAAACACTAATCACAAAGTTATTTGGCAAGCACATAAAAGAAGAGAATGGGGCTTTATTCGCCTGATTCAATGTTAAGAATGCACCCCATTCGCTACCTGTATAACTTGCACAAAAACGTTGAGCTAAATTAACTTGATAGCAGTCACCCGAAAGTAAGTATTGATGAATTTTAGCAATTTTCTTGTTATATTCATCACTATTGATGTTTGATTGCCACTCTGTTGTTAAGGTGAATTGTAAATCAAGCGCTGTGGAAGACAGGCTTTTTAACCACTGTAAGCGCTCATCAATATTTTGATAGCTAATTAAAGTGGCTTTTTTTAAGTGGTGATCGACAATCAGCGCCCAATCATAAATACCAATTGCCATATCTGCGAAATTAAGTTCATTTTTCGCTAGTTCAGGTAAGTTTTCAAAACGACGACCTAAATCATAACTCCAGATACCTAAAGCGCCACCCAAAAAAGGCAATGACTCACTTTGTTCTGGGTGAAAATCGAATTGTTCTAACGCAGATTGAATGAGAGTGAAAGGATCTTTTTTGGAACGTTTTACCGTGCCGTTTTTTTCTTTAATTGTTGTCGTTTGTTTGCGAGTTTCTAAAGTCACAGCAGGATCGGAGACAACAATATCAAAACGATTATGAGGATGTTCGGCAAAGCCGGAATGAAGTAAACTAGACCAAGGCAATGACGCAATAGGAGAAAATACCCGCAGTGCTAGATCAGGGGTATAAGTTAATTCGCGTTGTTGTAATTGCATATCCATCTTATGACCATGTAAACAAAGTGTGTTGTATTATTTGCACAATAAATTGTAATCAAAAAGATTACACTCATGTAAATACAAAATAGACGTTAATAAAGATAAGAGTAACATTATGTTTCTAGGAATGCCTACATTAACACATGAAGAGCAACAAAAAGCGGTAGAAAAAATTCAATCTCTTATGGCTGAGGGAATGAGCAGTGGAGAGGCTATTCAATTAGTCGCTCAAGAGTTAAGAGAGAAACACTCAACCCGTGAATCTGTTTCTATTGTATTTGATGATGAAAATGAATAAAACAATTTTTTAACAAATGTCACAATAGTGTTATTAACCATATGCTATGCTTAATGAAAACACATCCTGTTTTAAGGGATATTTTCGGGAGGTTATATGAAATTAAGCAAGCTTGTGAGTCAAACAGGAATATTTGGAGCGGGTCTTTTACTTGCCGTTTCTTTTGGAGCATCTGCAGAAAGTATCGAAAATGTGAATAAAGATATTGTGCGTTCTGCGCCATTTGCGAGTTGTGTTAATTTAGATAATAATCAACTTGTTACAAGAGTAAAAAATGATTTTTTACAAAATCGTTTACCTCGCTGGCAAGATGATAAAAATACATTAGGTCCAAAACCTGTTGCAAGTATTAATGCTAATGAAGTTATCAAGATGGATAATAACTATCAGATGGTATTAAATGTAAGAGGGGCGAGAACAGATCTTCGTTACAATGTTCAAGTCAATTGTGATGACAATACTATTACTTATGTTTCTCCTAAATAATAGATAGGTGTTAGTGAGTTGTAGTTAATCGCTTGAAAGAAAAAGAGATAAACCAAGGTTTATCTCTTTTTTTACCATTATCAAAATAACGGAGCGTGTTTGACTATTTTTTTACCGGTGGGTCATAAGGTAAACGAGAATAGTGTTGGCTTCTTGCACGATAAAATACCAGTCTTTCTTGAAAGAAGGCTTGAAAAGCTTGAGGCTGTTCTCTTAAAACAGCATCTGCTACAACGGGCATGTTATAGCGCTCTTTAAAAGCGACGCCTGAAGCGGCTAAGCTTATATTTAACTTATCTTTTTCTTCTTGTGTTAATTCTGAAAGGTTATAACTCATTATCTTTCCCTCTATAACAATATCAGTAAGGTAAAAGAGCATGCTTATTAATGCAAGCAAATAAAGATATTAGTCATTAATGTGTAGTAAAAATGATGTGCTTTATTTGGGTTGATATTTAATCTAGACCATTAAATATAACAATAAAATCTTATTCCTCTTTAATTTTTATACCACTTTATGAGTAATTCAAATAAGGTGAATGATAAAATAAGCCGTTTTAATCCTTATTAAATAAATTTTTAAATAGAGAAAAAATCAGTTTACCTCTAAAAAGGGTAAATAATATAAATGTTTAATTTGATTTAGATCAAGGAAAAGAAAGTGGGATTTTGCATTAAAAATAGTTGAATAATGTTAATTTATCAATTGGATATTCTATCTGTTTTTATTTTATATTATTTGACAAAGAGTTACGTTAAGGTGCTGAAATATTGAGATAAAAAAATGCCCTGTTGGGGAAACAGGGCGAAAATTAATACAACACCAGGGAAAAACATATTATAAATAAAATTAACTAAATGGTTAATAGGTAAACTTACGTGATTCTACATTTTTTTATTAATATGAAATAAAGTGTTATTAAACTTTAATTAATATTCAAAAAAGAATAGGGTTATTAATGAATAGTTAGTGAATAAAAAAAGAAGAGAAACCAACCAACAGTTTTCATTAAAAATGAAAGATAACAAACTATACTTGAATTAATACATTATGGATGTGTAATAAAATAAAGATGTAAAATTGATTTTTTATCTTATTTTAATATCTTATTAATATTAAAGAGTTTTATTGATGCGACAATATAAAATATTTATTGTTAATTGTTGTAAAAATATTTATTTCTTAAATGTTAATTACTGAACCGTTAAATTGGAAATTGAAAAAATCTTAATTAATCACTTTAATAGTTCATCTAAATCTTATTTTAGATAAATAGAAAAGATTATTAATTGATGTTTTTTTAATCTGTTTACTTTTTTTCTAAAATGACTGATTAACTTAATGACTAAAGTATTTACTTTACTTTTTAGAGTTAATAAAATAAAGAAATAATTATTTATCCTAATGATATGTATGGTTTTTTTATTTTTCAATATTGTTCATTTTGGTTAATGAGATAATTAAATTAAAATAATAATATGTAAAAAAATAAACAAAAAATATACATATCATGCAATATTGTGTTACATTTAGTTCGCTTTTCACACAGTAGTTTTTGATATTACTTTAATACAGATTCGGATCAGTAATTGACTCAATTACACGATATCTGTTTACTTTTTTATTTCAATAGCGATGTAAGGATAGGTTATATACGTTATTATATAAGGGGATTGATTTGACAGGGCTAATAAACTTTGCGAATAACATTTTATGGGGATATGTTCTTATCTATTTGCTTCTTGGAGTAGGTATTTACTTTACTATCCGTACCGGATTTATACAAATCCGACATTTTAGTCATATGTTCTCTATTTTAAAAAATAGCCATAAGTCAGATAAATCAGGGATTTCTTCCTTTCAGGCATTATGCACCAGTCTAGCTGCGCGCGTAGGTACAGGAAACTTGACGGGAGTCGCGATTGCTTTAACTGCGGGCGGCCCTGGCGCTATTTTTTGGATGTGGGTCGTCGCTTTAATTGGTATGGCGACATCATTAATAGAAAGTACACTCGCGCAACTTTATAAAACAAAAGATGATGATGGTAACTACCGTGGCGGTCCTGCTTATTATATGACAAAAGGACTGAAAATGCGCTGGATGGGAGTTCTCTTCGCCATTTTCTTAATTATCGCTTTTGGCTTAGTTTTTAATGCTGTTCAAGCGAATTCGATTGCTCAAGCTACAGCTTCTGCCTTTAATTTTGATCCACTTTATGTGGGGATCTTTTTAGTACTCACCAGCGGATTTATTATTTTTGGTGGTCTACGCTGGATTGCTCGTGTTGCTGAATTAGTTGTTCCTGTTATGGCAACAGCATATTTATTATTAGCATTTTGGGTTGTCGCAGATCATATCGAACGCTTACCCGAAGTTTTCATTTTAATTTTTAAAAGTGCTTTTGGGTTACAAGAAGCGGCTGCTGGTGCCGTTGCCTACGGTATTAGCCAAGCGATGACACAAGGTATTCAGCGCGGTCTCTTTTCTAATGAAGCAGGTATGGGGTCTGCACCTAATGCCGCTGCTTCCGCAACACCTTATCCACCACATCCTGCATCTCAAGGCTATGTTCAAATGCTAGGGGTATTTATGGATACCTTGGTGATTTGTAGTGCCACCGCAGTGATCATTTTATCATCAGGTGTGCTAGACAGTTATCCTGAAGGTATTAACGGCATTCAATTAACACAATTAGCCTTATCATCAACAGTTGGTGGATGGGGAAGTACCTTTATTGCGATAGCTATTTTCTTCTTTGCTTTCACATCCATTATTGCCAATTATGCTTATGCTGAGAGTAATATGATTTTTCTTGGGCGTAATCACACAACAGGATTATTTCTTTTACGCTCAGCGGTATTAGTGATGGTGATGTTTGGCGCTTTAGCCGATATGCCTTTAGTTTGGAAAATGGCCGATCTTTCAATGGGATTAATGGCAATGACTAATTTAATCGCAATCATCTTGCTTTCTGGTGTCGCCTTAAAATTAGTTAAAGATTATAACCAGCAACGACAAGCTGGTTTACTGCCTACATTTGATATTCGCCAGTATCCAGAATTACAAGATGATATTGAAGAAGGTATTTGGGATGAGAATATTGTTCCTGATGAACCTTTAGTTCGATGTGAAAAAGTGAGCAATAACTAAAACAATAACCAAAAAATAATAAAAAAGCGTCAAAACTCAAAACCCATATTCTTTAATATGGGTTTTTTTATTACAATTTAACTTTGGGAATAATTAATCAAGGATCAGAAATGAGATCTAGTCGGTATTATATAGGATTACTTATTGCAATAAGCCTCTTAACTAGTTGTGCTAAGCAACCAGTATTTATTGATAGAGGTGAATATATAGTTAAAGTTATTCCTAATAAGCAGGAAGCAAATGACTGTGTAAAATATCTGGTGATGCACTATACCGCGCTAGATGATGAACGCTCGCTTAAGGTTCTTACTGGGGGAAGAGTCAGTAGCCACTATTTGATCCCTACACATCCTTCATCTATTGATGGAAAGCCAGTGATTACTTCATTAGTGGATGAACGGCAAATTGCATGGCATGCGGGCATTAGTCAGTGGGGAGATGCAAAAAGCTTAAATAATTGCTCCATTGGGATTGAGATAGTCAATCTGGGCTACCGTGATAATGGTAAATTTAGGTATTGGTATTCTTATACCGCAGATCAAATCGTGACGATTTCAATGGTAATGAAAGATATTATTGAACGTTATGATATCGAGCCTCAAAACGTTTTGGGTCACAGTGATATTGCACCTCTTAGAAAAGTTGATCCTGGTCCTTTATTCCCTTGGGAAAGATTAGCCCACCAAGGAATTGGAGCTTGGCCAGATAAGAAATTAGTACAAACTTATTTAGCGGGTAGAGATCCTTCAGAGCCTGTTGATGTCGCTAATTTCCAAAAGTTATTGCAGCAATACGGTTATCAAACACCAACAAATGGTGTGTTAGATAATAATGCACAAAAAGTAGTAAAGGCTTTCCAAATGCATTTTAGATCAGAGAAAGCAAATGGGCTTCCTGATGCTCAATCAGAAGCCATTTTAAGGGCATTGATTGAGAAATACCGAACTTAACATTTCCTGTGATAAATAAGATAGTAAAAATACAGCTAAATACAGCTAAATACAGCTAAATGCAGCTAAATGCAGATAATAGAAAAACAAAAAGCGTCTCCAAGATAAAATTTGGAAGACGCTTTTTTTATCAACTTATAACCAGTATTACAAATTAGGTGTTATATGCTGGTTATTTCGCTGTACTTTCTATTGAAAGATTTTCTTCTTTAAAATTTAAGCTAACAACTAGCGAGATGATAAATGCAATCGCACCTGGTAATACCCAACCTAAGCCGTAATCAGACAGTGGGATATAGCTAAATAATTGCAGTAAATCAGCATTTAACCACTTCAATTGTTTCAATGTATCGAAAAGGCTCATCAAAACAATGATTGCAATTGTAAAGCGATAGGTAAAGCGAGGTGATTTTAATTTATTACGAATAAATTGCAGTAATACTAATGTTACTGATGTTGGATAAATCATTAATAATGCAGGAATAGTCACTCGTAATAGTGTATCAAGACCAAACGTTGATACAACAGTGGTCATTAACGTAAATACCACAACCCAAAAGCGATAGCCTAAACGGTGATGGAATGTTGCAAAGTAGTCTGCAGCAGCACTTGTTACACCTACAAGTGTGGTCATACTGGCTAATAAAACAATTCCTCCCATTAGCCAAGTACCCACCGAGCCAAATAATGCATCAACATAACGAGAGAATATTTGGCCACCGTTAGTGGCATTGAGTGCAGGATCAGCAAAAACAGAAACAGAGTGGCTTGTCGCACCTAAGTAGAAAAGGCACAGATAAAGTGCGGCTAACAGTAAAACTGAAATCATACCTGCTTTTACGGTAATAAAGCCGATTTGACGTGGTTCAGTAATGCCTTTGGTATATAAAGCACGAGCAACGATCCCCCCAAATGCCATAGCAGAAAGGACATCCATGGTTTGGTAACCATCAATAAAGCCAGAGAAGAAGCCATTTACCGCATAAAGACCTGTTGGTTCACCCATTGGCGAAATCGGTTTAGCCACAACAGCAATGCCCACAACTACCAGCAGGACTAATAGCGCTGGCGTCATAAACTTACCAATGGCGCTGATCATCGTACCTTGTTTAAGCATAAAGAACATACTTGTAATATTGAAAACAAGCGCGAAAGTCAGATGTGTTGCGGTATTTTTCTCAATAAGACCTAAAGGTAAGAAACCCATTTCATAAGCAGTATTGGTAACACGAGGCATCGCAAAAGTAGAACCCACGATCAAATACAGTGCTACCCAGAAAATGACGGCAACCCATGAAGGTAAATCAACAGAAAGTCGCTCTCCACGTCCACGAATTGCAACAATAACTAAGGTAAGAAAAGGAAGTAAGACACCCGTAACAAGGAAACCTAAAGATGTACTAAACCAGAGGTTTCCTGATTGGAAACCCGCCATAGGAGGGAAAATAATATTGCCAGCACCGAGGAAGAGTGCGAAAACCATCATTCCAAGAACGAGCATGTCTTTTGTAGAAAGCATAACTAAAACTACCTGTCTGTGAAGAAAATATATTAATGATTTATATTTGTTATTCTACCATTAGCCTATTTATTAGCTGAATATGTTGTAAAAATGCAGTTTGAATAACGAAAAGTGAATTAATAGTAGCAAATTCTGAGAGATATGTAAGAAGAAAGGCGGATTTAACGCTTATTTAACAGTAATTATAGAATAATAAAAGGCTATGTTTTTGGTTGAAAAGCAGTGTGATCCTCTGCTAAGGATCACAATTGCTATATAATTTTGTAGGCATTCGTGATAAAACACAAAAAAGATCGTGTTTAAATAAATCTATTGATAGCCACTGCAACACCGTGCTCTTCATTAGAAAGTGTGACGAATTTAGCGACTTTCTTCACTTCTTCAGGGGCATTTCCCATCGCAACGCCTAAACCCGCATATTTCAGCATTGCTAAATCATTACCTTGATCACCAATACACATAATTTTTTCTGGCGTAATTTTTAGATGTTCGGCGACTTTTTGAACCGCACTCCCTTTATTGACATTGGTGTTCAACACTTCAATAAAATAAGGAGCGCTACGTAATATGCTGTATTGTTCATAAATATTAGCAGGAAGATATTGAATGGCATTATCCAAAACGGTAGGCGCATCAACAATCATAAACTTACTAAAATACATATCAGTTTGCATTTCATTCAGTTGACGATAATAAAGTGGTGTCCAAGATAGAAAGGCTTCTTGGCAGGTGAAATGGCTAATATGGCTATTGGTAGTATAAATCTTATTATCGCTGATAACGTGAAAATGGACGCCAATCTCACGAGCGAGGTTTTCAAAATAGAGGTAATCTTCAAAATTGAGCAGATCTTGAATAATAACTTCACCATTATCTGCTTGATGGATTTGGCTACCATTATTGCTGATACAGTAACAATCAGAGGTATTAAGACCGAGTGTTTTTAAATAGGGAGAGATGCCATTAAAGGAGCGTCCTGAAGCTAATACAATCTTAACTCCTGCCTCTTTTGCTCGCTGAACTGCTTGTTTTACTTCTGGTGTAATTTCGTGTTGTTTGTTAAGCAAGGTTCCATCTAAATCAATCGCGATAAGCTTAATACTCATTAGCATCCCCATATTAAATAAAAGCAATTATGATAAAGGAAGGGCGAAGCGGTCTATCATCACATAGCTTGAGTATTATTTATGTGACATTAAAGGCTATCTGTATAATGCCACATAAATGGAAGGGTTAATCACAACAAGGTGATTGTAAATGTAAAGGCTGTTTGGTTTCTAAAACGATCTCTTGATTTTGCCGAAAGTCGAAAGGCGTGATGCCATACTCTTTACGGAACATATAAGTAAAGTGAGATTGTGAACCAAAGCCGAAATCAAGGGCGATATCGAAGATAGAGCGCTCACTGGTACGTAATAAATGAATAGCGCCAGCTAATCTACGCTGACGGATATACTTTCCTAAAGAGGTGCCTGTGACTTCTTTAAAGATTTTCTGCATGTGCCAAAGAGAATACCCAGAATAAGCCGCCAACTCTTCAAGATGGATAACACGACCTAAATGCTCCTCAATCCATTTACTAAGCGCGCAAACCAATGCGAGATGATTATCTTGTGGCATTACAGTTCCATTCTATCAATGAAGTTAAGGTAAAAATCAAAATTAACTCCCTAATCTTATACAAAAAATAACAGACAGAGAAATCCATATTAATGAATAGCTATCTCTAATCGTTGGCAAAATGTGTACTTAAAATAATATAAGGTCATTTTACATACAGTTTAGAGCGAAATAATGCAAATTATCTGAAATCTGTCGAGGAAGCGTTTACCTTTCATAATGAAAGTTATGCTAAATTTACTCATAGAGATAATTGATTGCGAATTTTATAACAACAACTCCCTGTCTTGTTATCGTATTTAAGCGAATGCTTATAATGTGATAAGTCATACTAACAAAATGTATTTAAAGGATTTTAAATTGAACGCAAAGAAAATAATTATTAGCTTAATTATTGCATTAGCCATTACCTTTGGCCTCTATCTTGTGGCTTTAGATAATTTTTGCGATCGAGGAGAGGATTTCCAACAAGGTCTTTGTCGCTTTACCACATTATTCCCCTCTAAACATCACTAAAAGATAGCTTTTCTTATTATTTTTCGCCTAGCATAAAATGTATTTGTTATTCAAGTCAGAATAGTGTTTTAATGGGGGCTTGAAATAAACAAAATCGTAAATATTAGTTTACACGTTAAGTTGATAAAATAATAAAGAGAAGAGGATGTATGGCGAGAGAGTCGCAACAGACAGAACTTAAGCGCGGTCTGAAAAATCGACATATCCAGCTAATTGCGCTGGGTGGTGCTGTCGGCGCTGGTCTGTTTCTTGGTATAGCGCAAACTATTAATATGACAGGCCCCTCAGTAATATTAGGATATGCTATTGGTGGTTTTATTGCGTTTATGATCATGCGCCAATTGGGCGAAATGGTTGCCGAAGAGCCAGTTGCGGGTTCGTTTAGTCACTTTGCTAATAAATATTGGAGCCCATTTGCTGGCTTCTTATCTGGCTGGAATTATTGGGTGATGTTTATTCTTGTCGGTATGGCAGAATTAACCGCAGCAGGGAAATACATTAACTATTGGTTACCTGATATTCCTGTTTGGGTTTCCGTTGCTATCTTCTTTGTGGCAATCAACTTAATCAATTTGATTAACGTTAAAATGTATGGTGAAACAGAATTCTGGTTTGCCATTATTAAAGTGTTGGCGATTGTTGGTATGATTTTATTTGGGAGCTACTTACTGGCAAGTGGTAATGGTGGCCCTCAAGCTTCGGTTAGCAATTTATGGGAGCTAGGCTTTTTCCCTCATGGCTTTACGGGATTCATGTCTGCATTAGCCATTGTGATGTTCTCTTTTGGTGGACTCGAACTGGTGGGGATCACTGCGGCTGAAGCGGAAAACCCAAAAGTGAGCATTCCAAAAGCGACTAACCAAGTTGTTTATCGTATTTTAATTTTCTATATCGGTTCATTGTTAGTGTTACTTTCACTTTATCCTTGGACTCAAGTCGTAAAAGGTGAAAGCCCATTTGTTCTGATTTTCCATAACTTGGATAATTTCTTAATCGCGAATATTTTAAATGCCGTGGTATTAACTGCTGCACTGTCTGTTTATAACAGTGGTGTTTATTCTAATAGTCGTATGCTTTATGGCTTGGCAAAACAAGGTAATGCACCACATGTGCTTTCTCGTATTAATAAACGTGGTGTACCAGTAGTGTCATTACTATTGTCTGCGATTGCGACTTCATTAGGTATTTTAGTTAACTACTTATTACCTGATCAGGCACTAGAACTATTAATGGCGTTGGTTGTAACCACGCTAGTACTTAACTGGATAATGATCTGTTTAGCGAATTTAAAATTCAGAGCGGCAAAAACCAAAGAGGGTGTAGAGCCTTTCTTTAAAGCACTTTGGTATCCATATGGTAACTATATCTGCCTGGCTTTCTTATGCATGATTTTAGTGATTATCTTATTTATGCCACAAGTGAATATTTCGGTAATTTTAATGCCATTCTGGATTGCGTTCTTATGGGTTGGATTTAAGATTTCCCGTATGAAGAAAATACCTAATAGCGCCCAAGCAAGCCAAGATATTTAAATATTACTGACTTATTGGGATAATAAAAAACGCATCATTAAGATGCGTTTTTTTATGTTCTATTTTTATTATCTGCAATTATTTTGAGCGGAAAAAATAAAAAATTACTGCCAACGTAACCAAGCAAATAACACGTTACCATTGTTATAAGTGCCAGGAACATAAGTGGCTTGTAATGAAAGATGTCCGTAACCGACAGAAACTAACGGTAACGGGAGTGGCATAGGAATATAGTTGTATTCATGGCGCGCTGTAATACTTAGTGTAAAACCTGCGCCCATACGAAATCCGTCTTTATCACCGGGATACCACATTTTCTCAAAACCATAACCCATAATAGGCTGTACACGGTTATTAGAGTCCATAAATGCCATCGCATAAAGAGAGTGCCAATCACCATCGTTGTCATAACGATATTTACCCATACCAAAGCCCCAAGGTGTTTCGTTATAGCGATCCGTTTTTTCTTTATCGTAAGTAAAACGATTATGCCAAGTCCATACAGGCAAATAGTAGTTATATTGGTCATTGTCCCAAGTTTGATTGACATTACGTTTGAATTTTCCCCAGTAGCTCTCTTCATTATTAGATTGAGATGGATGACTGGTGATTTGTTGGTTTTCTGTCGTAATAATCTGATGGGTATTGGAATTATTTTCAGAAGCGAAAGCAGACGTTGTTAATGCAAGAGACAACAGCGTTGTGGCTAATACGCTAGGGTGAAAATAGGATGATGACATAATATAACTCCGAGTACGGCATAAACAGTGATTCTGGTGATGACAAATAAACATTACTAATAGTGTTATTTAATCGACAAGTATTTAAGATAAGAGGTATCTGAAACTTTACTTCTTAAATAAAATCTTAAGGGATTAGAATCGGTTAAGAAGAAAACAAATAGATTTATTGTACTTATGAACGTAATTTTTTCTAATATTAAATACTATTATTTTTATGATAATGTATTGTTTTTAATGAAAAATTAAGTTTTTATTAGATTGCTAATAAATAGCTGATAAATAAGGTTAAAGAGAAATAATTTTAGGTTGGTCATTTTCAACAGCAAAATTCCATAAAATAGCTATTTTTATGACTTAATGAAAATATTGAGATAAATTTAATATCAATAACATTAGGTTATAAAAAGAGATTAATTTCCAGCGGATAATAGAGTAACGAATAAGAAGAGTTAAATAAAAAAAAGAAAAAAACAGAGGTTGGTTTATAAAACGTTTAGGTTTAACCGTTAACAACAGGAATGCAGTCTGTTTTTTATACAAATAATCCTATGGTGAGAGAGTGCAAATTAAAGAATTGTTGCTTACACTCTCTCAACGGGAATAAAGCATTTATTGAGATAATTTTTCTTGGCTAATAACAAGGAGTCGGTGAGTATGAGTATCACGATCCTTACCCCAGCAGAAAGCGTCCCACTTATTGTAGAAATCTTCAATACTGTTAATTAAGTGTAATGGTCTATCTTCTTCTGTTCCATCTGAAGCATAAATATAATGACCTTTACTAAAAGCCCATAAAATCATATCAATCCAAAAACCTTTACCATCAGAGGTTTGTTCTTCATCAGTAACAACGATATTATGAACTTTTAAAAGATTACAGAAAAAAGTACGAGGTAATTCTCTTATAGCATTACGATGTTTAGGTATACGGGAACGCCACACTTTTATTTGAGTGCATGTTGTTTTTCCATAAACTATGTCTTGTCGGAACCTAAGCTCAACAAGATAGGCTGTTTCACTTTCTTTATCTGTAGTGACAAGCCTGTATTGATCTTTACGTAATGATTTAACTAAACGGTATCCTATTGGAATGTCAAAACCTTCCAAATCAACATCTTTTACACCTTGAGTGAGAAACTGAAGTGTATGTTCAATATTTTTAGCTGGTAGTTTCAACTTTTCATTAAAATCTGCATCAGGAATAAGATAAGGCATTGATTGTCCATTATTCTGTTGCGATGGTTCATTTTTCATTTAGCCCCTCCGCATTGTGTGATTGTCCAGAAATGCATTATAAATACCTCATCTAGCAGATAATATATCGATTGTCGTTAAAATGAACAAAATAATTTATTTTATTCTTCTTATTTAAATATAGCTGAAATATATTCCTTAAATTGATGTGTCATGCAATAGAAGCCATCGGCTTAGTATTTATTATATACAACCTTAGCTGATTTATCTTACTGAATCACAAATCTCAACAATAGAGGATCTATAGATCGAGATGAGCTATCAAACTAGCTTCTTTATCTTGAGCATGCGATACTCGTTATCGCCTGAATTTACAGGCTTTGGCTCGGGGCGCCTTATGGCTGAGATGAACCCGTATAACCTGATCTGGATAATGCCAGCGTAGGGAAGTCAAGGTAACTCTGCTGATTAACAGAGCCCGACTT
>JAEYFY010000211.1 GCA_023454395.1 Pseudomonadota bacterium | reverse complement strand
CAACATCAGAAAGCTGGCGCGATAAACAAACCGGTGAAATGAAAGAAAAAACCGAGTGGCACCGTGTGGTAATTTTCGGCAAATTAGCGGAAATTGCAGGCGAATATCTGCGTAAAGGTTCACAAGTGTATATCGAAGGTCAATTACAAACACGTAAATGGCAAGACCAAAGCGGTCAAGACAGATATAGCACTGAAGTTGTGGTCAATATCGGTGGCTCCATGCAGATGTTAGGTGGCCGTGGTGGTCAAGATGGCGCACCTTCACAAGGCGGTCAAGGCGGTTGGGGTCAACCACAACAACCACAAGCATCACAACAATTTAGCGGTGGCGCGCAATCTCGCCCTGCACAACAACCCGCAGCGGCTCCAGCACCAAGCAATGAACCACCAATGGACTTTGATGACGATATTCCGTTTTAAGTGCGCCGCTTTGCTTTGTAAATCAAGCACTTACAGCAGATTTGTGTCGCAAGTATAGGCTGTTGGAAAGCCTATTGCAAGCCTAACTTATCCTTGTCTAGTAATAGACTTGAACCTCGAAAGAGGGAGGGGAGTGTAGCATGTTAGGTCAAAAGGCTGGTGGCGGGGAAACTATCTACTTTGCGCCAGTCATTGCAAGTCCCATAAGGTTAAACCTGATTGGTTGAATCATAGTCCATAGTGGGTTTCGGGATATCTTTGACTCACGATAGTTCAGGAGTCATACCAAGATTTACGATAATTATTGTTAAAAGGCTATCGTATCCAACAATTTTGGCACCTGCTCGGTGAGAGTGGTAATTGGACGTAAGTGGAACCTAAGTGGGACGCATCTTGTTTATAAAGAAATGCGGGATCACCTAAGTTGGTTTGAGATAAACAACCAATATGGTGACGGAGGCTCCATAGTACCCAACGTAGCCTTGTAATGAGGTAGCAGTCGGTTTAAATCCGACCTGAAATTTGAGTATAAGTATCGAGGTAACTAATACGAAAGCTTAAATGTAGGGGGGAAGGGAGACAGTTAGACACGATACTAAAAGAAGCGAGGTTCAATAGTCAGTGCTATTACAAAGAACACTCAATGCTCTGATTGGTATTAATAAAGCAAGTAAGCAAGGCTATAAGGTCAAGAAATTACATAAAATAATGTGTAACCATCAAGATCTTTGGATGCAGGCGTATGCCAACATCTACTCTAATCGTGGAGCCATGACGAAAGGGGTAGACTCAAACACACTTGATGGTATGGGTGTTGATAGAGTTCAAAATATTATCAACCTAATTAAATCAGGTGACTATCGTCCAAAACCTTGCAGACGCACACACATCCCCAAGGATGCTAGGAATCCGAATGGTAAGAAACGACCTTTAGGAATTCCCAGTGGTGACGACAAGTTGATTCAAGAGGTCATGAGAATGATCCTTGAGGAAATTTATGAACCAGTCTTTAGCGATTGGAGCTATGGATTTCGACCCAACAAATCATGCCACACAGCACTTACTGAAATACGTAATGGTTGGAAAAGCACCAAATGGGTTTGTGATGTCGATATTAAGGGATACTTCGACAACATTAACCATGACTTATTGCTGAAATTTCTTAGCAATAAGATTGATGACCGGGCTTTTCTTGGGCTTCTAAAGAAGTTTCTGAAAGCTGGTTACATGGCAGAATGGCGTTACTTTGGCACCCACAGTGGGACACCGCAAGGGGGAATCATATCCCCTATACTAGCCAATGTTTTTCTCCATGAACTTGATGAGTTTATGAAAATTAAAATCAAAGAGTTTAGCAATGGAGGACGAAGAAAACCTAATCCTGAATACAAGCGGGCACTACAAAATCGAGCTAATCGTATAAAGTGGATAAGACAAGGCTTTGGTGCATCTGGCTACCCTGCTGATGAGCAGAAAGTTGCCAAGTGGGAAATGGAAATCAAAAACCTTGAAGAGCAATTGGTTAATACCTCAAGTGTTCTTATGGACGACCCTGACTTTAAGCGTATGCGTTATGTTCGGTATGCTGACGACTTTCTAATTGGGATCATTGGTTCTAAACAGGAAGCAATGCAAGTAATGTCTGACATTACTGAATTTGTTGAGTCGGAATTAAAGCTTGAAGTATCGAAAGAGAAATCAAGCGTAGTTGACCCGAAACAAGGTTTTATCTTTCTCGGATATGAAATTCTATGTCGTAGGGAAAATAAACGAGTTAAATGTGTTGTGGGACACAACTCGGATGGCAGTAAAACTCACGCTGTTAAGCGCACCATTACTGAACACATTCACCTTGGTGTTCCGAGAGCGAAAATACAGAAATTCTGTGCGCTCCGTGGCTACGGGAATTACGAATCTGGCATGGACGGTTGCAGAGGAAAGCCTGCAATGATGTATTTGTCTGACTATGAAATTATTAGTCAATACAATGCTGAAATGCGTGGCTATGCCAATTACTATAACTTAGCACCAGTTCTATATCTGAATAAGCTACATTGGATATGGATGAATAGTCTGTTAAAGACGCTGGCTGGAAAACATCGTTCATCTAGAACTAAAATCGCCAAACGATTGAAGCAGGCTGATGGTCGATATATCCACAGAGAAATTCGTAATGGAAAACTTTATGAACTTGAAGTTTTTCAACTTAAAAATCGAAGTGTGTCTCTAGCAAGTTTTGCCGACCCGTTTCCGAATGTTTATAAATATTCGAGCAGAACTGAATTGCTAGACAGAATGGCAGGTAACAAATGTGAATACTGCGGCACCGTTACTGGATATCTTGAAGTTCACCATGTGCGTAAACTGAAGGATATTAAGGATGGTACAGAGCCTTGGAAAAGACTGATGATTGCCCGACATCGGAAGACGTTAGTTTTATGTAAGGACTGTCATGTCGATCTTCACAGAGGGAAGCTGCCAGACTATAGAAACTTTGCTAAGTCTAGCGGAGAGCCGTATGCATAGAAATGTGCACGTACGGTTCGGTGGGGGGACAACGGCTAACCCTTTTAGGGCGCACGTGTCCTACCCAACCGGTCACCTGAAACCTAGTTTCAGAAAAAATCATCTAAAACCATCTAAAAAATTAACCCAGCTTAGGCTGGGTTTTTTGTTGATAATCATGATAGATCACCATGAAAAGTTATTTTCATAAAACCCCACTTTACACAAAGGTTTACTCTTGAAAAATATGATAGGATCTGTGCCATTAATAACGTCTGAGAGCATCTGATCCCCATGAATGAAGATAAATTGCTCGCTCAGGCAGAAAAGATCTGCCAGAAACGAGGTGTTCGCCTGACTTCACAACGTCTGGCAGTATTACGTCTGATAATGCAGCAACCTTCTGCTATCAGCGCATACGACTTATTGGATTTATTACGCCAAATAGAGCCACAAGCAAAACCACCAACAGTCTATCGTGGATTAGAGTTTTTACTTGAGCAAGGATTTATCCATAAAATTGAATCCACCAACAGTTATGTACTTTGTCATCATTTTGATGATGTTGAACATACGTCAGTAATGCTAATTTGTGACCGTTGTTTATCTGTCACGGAAAAGAACAGTCATAAAATCGAAAATTCAATTTCATTACTGGCAAAAGAGAGTGGATTTCATTTACGACATAGCGTCATCGAAATTCATGGATTGTGTTCACAGTGCCACGAAGCACAAGAGTGTACACATCCGGAAGGTTGTCATCATGATCACAGTATGGATGATAATCTTAAGCAGAAAAAAACCGGTGACTATAAACCTCGTTAAGCTTATAAAATACAAAAAGCCAGCTAAATGCTGGCTAATACGTGTTCTACTTTTGAATTCTCATTTCAGCTAATGAATACGCTTTACTTTCTTCACGCTTACCAATAGCAATAACTAAAATAACGACTTATTAATCAATGATTTGGTAAACCAATCGAAAACCAGATGCTCGTAATTTAATCTTATAGCAACCCGAGAGATCACCTTTTAAGCGAGCAGACTCTATATAAGGGTTTTCCTGTAATTTTTTTAATTTCTTTTTAAATTGTTCTTTAATGCTTTGATCAAGTTTCTGCCATTCTTTTAATGCACGCTTATCAAACTCAATATTAAAGATCATCAATATTTACTCTTATACGTTTACATGGTTTCTTCAAACGCTCACGTACAACAGCTAAAATATCCTCATCTTCATCTTGTTCACCAACAACGACAGAAACTTCAGAGAAAGGTAACTTTTCATTTTCAGAAACATAACGTAGAAACAATCTTATAGCATCTGAAGGAGATAGATTCATTTTTTCAAATACTTGATAAGCTTCTTTTTTTAGCTCATCGTCTACTCTAACTTGTATTGTTGTCATAAACACCTCCATAATTAAAACTCATCATATTGTAATTACATTTGTAGTGCAATGATGTTTTTTTATACAAAATAAAAAATGCAGATGATTTTGTGGTTTTACACATCATCTGCATCTTTTTAAAATAAGTTGTGTTGACTTACTTTGGTACAAATTACAGCCATTCGCCGTTACGAATAACCCCAACGGCTAAACCTTCCACAGTAAAGCTTTGTTCGCGTAAATCGACGATAATAGGTGAAAACTCAGGGTTTTCTGCATGAAGCTCTATTTTATTGCCGCTTTTCTTAAGGCGTTTTACTGTCACTTCATCTTCAATACGAGCCACAATGACTTGCCCGTTGTGAACATCTTGCGTTTTATGCACAGCGAGTAAATCACCATCCATAATACCGATATCTTTCATTGACATACCATTAACGCGCAATAAAAAATCTGCACTTGGTTTAAATAATGTTGGGTCAACTTGATAATGGCTTTCAATATGCTCTTGCGCTAAAAGTGGTTCGCCAGCTGCGACTCGCCCAATTAATGGCAATCCTTCTGGCTCTTCTTCCATTAGCAAACGGATACCTCTGGATGCACCAGAGACAATTTCTATCACACCTTTACGAGCAAGAGCTTTTAAGTGCTCTTCTGCCGCATTTGGTGAGCGAAACCCAAGTTGGGAAGCTATTTCAGCCCGTGTTGGTGGCATACCCGTTTGCGAAATGTGATCACGAACCAAATCGT
>JAEYFY010000195.1 GCA_023454395.1 Pseudomonadota bacterium | reverse complement strand
ACAAATTCCGCGTATATACCTTGTACAGGAAGATCATTTTCCTGACATAGAGTGAGTAATTTATTAATACGAAACGCGGATAAAGCGGGGGAGCCACGCAGGATTTCCATAGTATTGAGTTCTCTCTTTTAGCAGCTAACCTGACCAATCATTCAGGGGAAACGCGCCTAGTATAATAGAATAACCGCTCAGACGAAACCGTTTGCGTGAACAAAATAACGGCATTTAACTTAGCGTGTTTTAATGATTAATTGGTGTAATCAAGTTGCGTCTTGCCAATATGTTAAGCAAAATGCTCGATTACTGGAAATTTATCCATGTTAAAATGACGATTTTACACACAACAATAAACAACGTTAACGAGAACCAACCTATTGAATAATATAAGGATAAACTATTTCGTTATCGTTATCATAGCGCTCTTTTCAGCGGCTATTATCGCGTTGAATATTACATGGCCAGATAGGCAAAAAGCGCAGATAAATAAGATTTTATCTCGTGGTGAGTTAAGAATTAGTACGATACCTTCACCATTGATAACGATGAACGATAAAAAGGACCCCGTAGGTTTCGATTATGAATTAGTGAAACGCTTTGCTGATTACCTAGGCGTGAAACTTGTCGTTAATATGCGGACAAATATCAACCAAATGTTTGATGATCTGGAGAATAATAGAGCTGACTTTATCGCCGCCGGATTACTTTATAATAAAGAGAGATTAGATACGACACGCAGTGGCCCTGCTTACTTTTCAGTTTCTCAACAGCTTATTTACCGTAAAGGGACATTAAGACCACGTAGCTTTGATACGTTAGATGGGCGTCTTGTTGTTACTGCTGGCTCTGCTCATGCAAGTTTATTGCGAACATTAAAAGAAACGCAATATCCTGAGCTTGAATGGGAAGAATCAGATAATCAGACAACCTCACAACTGCTAGAAGCATTATCTGAAGGCAAAATAACCTATGTGTTAGCAGATTCTATCAGTGTTGCAGTACAACAACGCATTCATCCTAATGTTGCCGTAGGGTTTGAAGTCACAGAAAGCCGTCCACTAACGTGGTATCTGCCAGATGGTGAAGATAATAGCTTATATGCCGCGATGCTCGATTACTTTAATCAATTATCTCAAGAAGATGTGTTAGCAAGACTTGAAGAAAAGTATTTTGGTCATGTCGGTACATTTGATTACTTCGATACTATCTCTTTTATTACGGCAATAGATTCTATTTTGCCAAACTATCAGCCTCTTTTTGAAAAGTATGCAGATACTTTCGATTGGCGATTATTGGCTGCTATGGCATGGCAAGAATCACACTGGGACCCTCATGCGACATCACCAACTGGAGTTAGAGGATTGATGATGTTAACTCGCCCTACTGCATCGAGTATGGGCGTTACTGACAGGCTTGATCCCGAAGAGAGTGTTCGAGGGGGAGCACAATATCTTAAGCATCTCCTTTCGCGCTTGCCGGATTCTATTCCAGAAGACGAAAGAATTTGGTTTGCGTTAGCAGCATATAATATGGGATTTGGTCATATGCTTGATGCCAGAAGGCTTACTGAGCAACAAAATGCCGATCCTGATAGTTGGCTAGATGTAAAATCAAGATTACCTCTACTTAGCCAAAAGAAATATTATGCAGACCTGCCTTATGGCTATGCTAGAGGGCATGAGGCTTATCGCTATGTTGAAAATATTCGACGATATCAACTTAGCCTTGTCGGTTACCTTCAAGCCAAAGAGAGCAAAAATAAAATATTATCTAAAGATAAAGAGACTGATAGCGATGAAGAGCAAGAAAGCTCATCATTATCATTGACTCAAGATATGGTTTATCAATAATTTTTGTAATTAAAACAGCCTATTAAAAAACATAGCCTCTTTTATAGAGGCTTATTTATTTCATTTCTACCATTCAAAAATCACTCCAACCATTAAAGCAACCCCCAACTTAATGTTTTCTTAATATTAAAAATTGTTACATTTGATCATGCCATTTTTTACCTAAAATAGGGAAAATTCATGTGTTAAAAAATGTAACACTTATTAGCCAAAAAACTCAGCTAGTGAGTAAACTGTACTTAAAGTAATCCAATTAGTCATTTTAGGACTATCAGAATAGGTAAAATATAAGAAAATATTAACTTAAGTACGTAGGAATTATCTCATTAGTTATTATTCGTTTTATGATTGTTATTTTTTGAGAAACTTATTTTGTGATATAAATTAACCTAACTACGTCATTGTTAACATCTAACTTATTGAATTACATATATTATGATAATCTATAATTGATTTTATTAATTTTTCTAACCTAATGTTAATAACATTACTTTTTGTAAAGTTAAAACAATGTTAATTATATTGTCTATTAAATTTATCTGCCTGATAAACTTTTTCACCCATAAATTGAGTAATAAAAAGAATAAATCTATACAAAACTCTATTAATATGGAATAGGCAAGATTAAATGTGAAAATTGAGGAAATCAACAAAACGTTATATCAAATAGAACGCCTTTATTGATATCATATAAACCAGACATTATTCGAAACAACTCGAAATATAATGCAAATCAATTTTTATATTCCGACATCAATATTATTTTTCTATAAATAATAATACGCACGATCTTCAAGGGATTATCTATAATGAAACTGAGTAAAATTGCTTTAGCTGCTGCTTTAGTATTTGGTATTAATTCTGTTGCAACTGCTGAAACTTCTGCTCCAAAAATTGGTGCAACTAAAGGCGAAATTCAATTAAAAGGTGAAATTGTTAATTCAGCTTGTGGATTAGCAGCTTCTTCAAGTCCTGTTATTGTTGATTTCAGTGAAATCCCAACTTCTGCATTAGCAAATATGCAGAAAGCAGGTAACGTTAAAAAAGATATCGAATTACAAGACTGTGATACTACCGTAGCAAAAAC
>JAEYFY010000168.1 GCA_023454395.1 Pseudomonadota bacterium | reverse complement strand
ATAATTTTGCTATTATTTTCAAAGGTTAATGTCATTACACCGCCATTGATTTCACAATCAATATCTGCGTCACCTTCATAATTATCAATAGTTTGTTCTATTTCTGACAAGAGTTCGTCAGCTAATTGGTGAAATTCACTGTCGTTCATCTTCATTTCCTATTTGCTTTTCGAGATCTAACTGCGATTATAGAGGATATTAACCAAATAAATGACAGGCAGATTTCGAATGAAAACGTATTTACGTTGCACTCTTGCTATAATAACACTGATTTCTCTTTCTGGTTGTGGCTTGAAAGGCCCGCTTTATTTCCCTCCTGAAGATACTCAGGCAAAAATGACACAGTCATCCCAGCCAACCCAGCAAGTTGAGAGCGACTCAACTCAGACCAATTAGTCAATCTTAGAAACGGTAATTTCGTTTCAGGCAGGGGCAAGATGCAATTTTCAAAAATGCATGGTCTTGGCAACGACTTTATGGTGGTCGATGCTGTGACTCAAAATGTTTATTTCTCACCAGAATTAATATGTCGATTAGCGAATCGCCATACTGGTGTTGGATTTGATCAATTATTGGTGGTTGAAGCACCTTATGATCCTGAACTCGATTTCCATTATCGCATTTTTAATGCAGATGGAAGTGAGGTTGCACAGTGTGGTAATGGCGCTCGTTGCTTTGCTCGATTTGTGAGATTAAAAGGTCTTACAAACAAAAGAGAGATAAAAGTCAGTACACAATCTGGCAGAATGACCTTGCATGTTATGGATAATGACGATGTGTGCGTCAATATGGGCGAGCCTGAATTTGAACCTCAAAAGGTTCCTTTCCGTGCGCAAAAGGCAGAAAAGACCTATATTATCAGGGCAATGGAACGCACTGTATTATGTGGTGTAGTTTCAATGGGAAATCCACATTGCGTTATTCAGGTTGAAGACATTAAAACAGCAGAAGTTGAGTTGTTAGGACCGGTGTTAGAGCAACATGAACGTTTTCCTGAACGTGCTAATATTGGTTTTATGCAAATCGTAGACAGAAGTAACCTTCATTTGCGGGTATTTGAACGTGGTGCTGGTGAAACAAATGCCTGTGGTAGCGGGGCTTGTGCAGCTGTCGCAATTGGTATTTCACAAGGTTTATTAGATAAACGTGTGAAAGTCAATTTACCGGGTGGATCATTGCTAATTGAATGGAAAGGAGAGGGTAACTCTCTTTATATGACTGGGCCTGCGACACATATTTATGATGGGATCATTCAGCTATAATATTATTTTTTGAGAGGCTATCTGTATGACGGATAAAAATGAGCAGTTCTGTTGCCCTGAAACCAACGAACTTAATGATCAACAAGTGATCCATTACCTCAGGGAACATCCTGGTTTTTTTATCCGTAATGCAAGCTATATTGAGCAAATGCAAGTTCCTCATCCGGTCAGAGGAACCGTTTCTTTAGTCGAATGGATAATGTCACGCCAACGTAACCGCATCCATTATCTTGAAGAAGATATGCGTTTGTTGATAGAACAAGCCTCTGAAAATGAAGCACTGTTTAGCCAACTCTTATTATTAATTTCTGAACTATCCAACAGTGCTTCTCTTCACGAAATGCTAGAACGTTTAAACCTTTGGGCTAAGGGATTAGGGCTTTATTCAGTTCAATTACGCCTATTTACCGATCGTTGGCAATTACAGCCACCTTTAGATGCACAAGATCTCCCATTATCTCGTCAAGCATTTGAACATTTCCGTATTCAACGTATGGGTGATGATAACCACTATTTAGGTACATTAAATGGGCAAGAGATAATGCTATTGATGCCTAATGTACGACGCTCTGGTTCCGTAGCGCTTTCATTGTTAGGGCATTATGGTGATTTGGGCGTGATTATTTTTAATAGCCGAGATAACCAACATTTTCAGGAAGGGATGGGTACAGTAATGCTGGATAAGCTTGCCCATATTTTACCAGAATTGTTACTTCGTTGGATTGCAAGGCAATGAATCAACCAATAGATATTCCAGAAACACTCTCTACCGCTATTGAACAATTCCTGCGTTATATTCAAGTTGAGCGCCGATTAAGCCCTGTCACAGTAGAAAATTACCATCGCCAGCTGATTACATTAGCGCAAATGATGGTGGCGATGAAAATCACACAATGGATATCGCTTGAAAGCCAACATGTACGCATGTTATTGGCGAAAAGTCATCGTAGTGGGTTACAACCGACTAGCCTTGCTTTGCGCTTCTCGGCGTTACGTAGCTTTCTTGATTGGCAAGTGGCACAAGGAATGTTAGAGGTTAATCCAGCAAAAGGCATTCGCACACCGAAATCGGGCCGTCATCTTCCTAAAAATATGGATGTCGATGAAGTTAGCCAATTGATGAATATCGACTTAAAAGATCCGCTTTCTGTTAGAGATAGAACCATGCTGGAAGTGATGTATGGTGCAGGATTACGTCTATCAGAATTGACTAACTTAAATATTAGCGACATCGACATGAATGAAGGTGAAGTTCGTGTTGTAGGTAAAGGAAGTAAAGAGCGAAAAGTCCCGCTGGGAAGAAAAGCGCTAGAGTGGCTACAAAATTGGTTTCCGATGCGCGAGCTATATGCACCTGAGGATAAAGCTGTCTTTATCTCAACCCAAAGCGGTAAGCGTTTATCCGTACGTAGTGTACAAAAACGGTTTGAACTTTGGGGGATTAAACAAGGACTAAGTAGCCATGTGAATCCTCATAAATTACGCCACTCGTTTGCCACACATTTATTAGAATCCAGTGGTGATTTACGTGCTGTACAAGAGTTATTAGGGCACGCTAATTTATCGACCACACAAGTTTATACCCACTTAGATTTTCAGCATTTAGCGAAAGTCTATGATGCTGCTCATCCGAGAGCTAAGAGAGAAAAATCATAATGCGCTTTTACAGAACTCTGACGCCAATTGCAGCGATGACTTTTGATTTAGATGACACGCTGTATGACAATGT
>JAEYFY010000139.1 GCA_023454395.1 Pseudomonadota bacterium | reverse complement strand
GCGGTATGGCGAAGAATTTTATCACCTTTCTTCTTCATCATTTCTGCTCCTCCTTATTCACAGAGGTCTGTGTTTTAGAAGATGCTTCCATCTCTTTGAGTGCTTCTTCTTCATCTTCTTCAGTTGTACGGTTTGGACCGACACCTAAATAGTGGAAAATCGCACCCGCGAAGGTTGCGGCAAAACCAACAGCAGCCAATGGCTTCCAGATACCTTTCCAGAATTTAACGGTAGAGCTAATTTCTGGGTTTTCTGGTAAACCATGGTACAGATTTGGTTTGTCAGCATGATGGAGAACATACATTACGTGTGTTCCACCCACACCTTGTGGATCGTAAAGACCCGCATTGTCGTAACCACGAGTTTGCAGTTCAGAAACACGCTCACTAGCAAGATTGATCATGGCTTCTTTCGAACCAAAATGAATCGCGCCTGTTGGGCAAGTTTTCACACACGCAGGCTCTTGACCGACTTCTACACGGTCAACACATAACGTACATTTGTAAGCACGGTTATCTTCTTCATTAATGCGAGGCACATTGAAAGGACAACCCGCGATACAATAACCACAACCAATGCAGTGTTCTGATTGGAAATCAACAATACCATTAGCGTATTGAATGATAGCACCTTCTGCTGGGCATGCTTTTAAACAGCCCGGATCAGCACAGTGCATACAACCGTCTTTACGAATCAACCATTCCAGCTTGCCGTTCTCTTCAACTTCAGAGAAACGCATGACTGTCCATGATTTCGGCGTTAGGTCAGTTGGGTTATCGTAAACACCAACGTTAGTGCCAATTTTATCGCGAATATCGTTCCATTCAGAACAAGCAACCTGACAGGCTTTACAGCCGATACAGGTTGTTACGTCGATAAGTTTTGCCACTTCTTCCTTGTAATCCCGCACCTGTGGCGCGGGAGTGAGGGAATTGGTAGCAGAGCGACGAATAATGTCTTGGGATTGCAGTGACATAATTTATCTCCTTACACCTTTTCCACATTAACAAGGAACGCTTTAAACTCAGGCGTTTGTGTATTTGCATCACCAACGAATGGCGTTAACGTATTCGCAATAAAGCCTTTCACTGCAACACCTTCAAAGCCCCAGTGAATAGGAATACCAATGGTATCCACTTTGCGCCCATCAACATCTAGGGTTCTAATACGTTTAGTCACCACCGCTTTGGCTTTGATATAACCGCGTTTGGAGCTGACTTTAACGGTATCGCCTTGAACAATGCCTTTTTCTGCGGCTAAACGCTCACCAATTTCAATAAATTGTTGTGGCTGAATAATCGCATTTAAGCGCGCGTGCTTAGTCCAGAAGTGGAAATGCTCTGTCAGACGATAAGTTGTACCGACATATGGGAAATCTTCTGCTTTACCCATATCTTCCCAGTCATCTTTAAAGATACGCGCTGCTGGATTTGAAACCACATTTGGATGCAGTGGGTTAGTTCCCAATGGTGTTTCAATTGGCTCATAGTGTTCAGGGAATGGACCTTCTGCCATCTTATCGATAGCAAACAGACGTCCCATACCTTCCGGCTGCATAATAAATGGACCTACATCAGAACCCGGTGCAGCGTTGCTATAGTCAGGTACATCAATACCTGTCCATTTGCTGCCATCCCATTCGATTAATTTACGTTTAGGATCCCATGGTTGACCTTGTGGGTCTGCCGATGCGCGGTTATAAATAATGCGACGGTTAAGAGGCCATGCCCATGCCCAACCTAGTGTATTTCCTAATCCTGAAGGATCGGAGTTATCACGGTTAGCCATTTGGTTGCCTTTCTCTGTCCAGCTACCTGCGAAGATCCAACAGCCGCTTGCTGTTGTACCATCATCACGTAACTGAGCGAACGAGCTAAGCAGTTGACCTTTTTTCAGAATGATATTGCCATCAGCGTCTTTTAAATCGACTAATGCTCTACCATTACTTTCTTGTGCAACTTCTGCAGATGTTGGATTATCAGGATCGAAGTAATCCCAAGTCATATTCAACACCTGTTCTGGCATCGCGCCGCCTTCTTCTTTATAGAGTTGGCGTAAACGATGGAAAATACCAGATAAAATCTCAGCATCAGGGATAGCAACACCTGGGGCATCAGCACCTTTCCAGTGCCATTGTAACCAGCGACCAGAGTTAACGATAGAGCCGTCTTCTTCTGCGAAACAGGTTGTTGGCAGACGGAAAACTTCTGTCTGAATATCTGCTGTTTTAACGTCGTTCTCTTCACCATGGTTCTGCCAGAAACACGAAGTTTCAGTATTTAGCGGGTCCATTGTGATAAGGAATTTCAGTTTTGATAATGAACGAATAACTTTGTTCTTATTCGGGAATGATGCCACTGGGTTAAAGCCTTGGCAGAGATAGCCGTTGACTTCACCTTTATCCATCATGTCGAAGTATTGCAGAACGTCGTAAGGTTTGTCCCACTTAGGTAACAGTGAGAAGCCCCAATCATTATCACGTTGAGCATTATCACCATAGAATGTCTTCATCATACTGACGAAGAATTTAGGATAATTGCCCCAATAGTTAACTTGTCCCGGTACTGTCGCTTTTGGCGTATTCGCGGCTAAGTAGGTTTCTAATGAAGTCTGCTTTTCAGAAGGCAGCGTCATATAACCTGGTAAGCTTTGAGATAATAGACCGAGGTCAGTTAAGCCTTGAATATTGGAGTGACCACGTAGTGCGTTAACACCGCCACCAGCCATACCCATATTACCTAACAGTAATTGGATCATTGCCATGGTACGAATGTTTTGAGCGCCAACGGTATGTTGAGTCCAGCCTAATGCATACAGGAAAGATGCTGTTTTATCTTTCGCTGCTGTTTCAGCAATATATTCACAGACTTTTAAGAAATCATCTTTTGGTGTACCACAAATCTGAGTAACCACATCAGGCGTGTAACGGCTAACGTGTTGTTTTAACAGATTCCAGACACAACGAGGATGTTGTAATGTGGTGTCGCGTTTTGCGAAACCATTTTCATCCATCTCGTAGTTCCAAGTGGTCTTATCGTATTTACGTTTTTCTGCATCATATCCGCTGAATAAACCATCATCAAAATGATAGTCTTCACGGACAATCAAGCTAGCATTGGTATAAGCCTCAACGTATTCTTTTTGATATTTCTTATTTTCGAGCAGATATAAGATAACGCCCGATAAGAACGTAATATCAGTACCAGAACGGATAGGCGTATAGAAATCCGCAACAGCCGCAGTACGGGTGAAGCGAGGATCAATAACAATCAGCTTGGCGTTATTATGGATTTTAGCTTCCATCGCCCAGCGGAATCCCACAGGATGTGCTTCTGCCGCATTACCGCCCATTACGACGATAAGGTTGGCATTTTTCATATCAACCCAGTGGTTGGTCATCGCACCGCGACCAAATGTTGGAGCAAGACTTGCTACCGTTGGTCCATGTCAGACACGCGCTTGGTTATCAACCGCCAGCATACCTAGCGATCGTGCGAATTTTTGGGTCAACATTCCCGTTTCGTTACTTGCAGCAGATGCACATAACATCCCTGTGGATAACCAACGGTTTACTGTTGTTCCTTGTTCATTTTTTTCAATGAAGTTTGCGTCGCGGTCATCTTTCATTAATCGCGCAATACGCGTGAAAGCATCATCCCAGCTAATACGTTCCCATTTATCAGAGCCTGGCGCTCTATATTCTGGGTAACGTAAACGATTTTCACTGTGAATGTAATCCAGCAGGCCAGCCCCTTTAGGACATAAAGCACCACGGTTTACAGGGTGGTCGGAGTCTCCTTCGACGTGGAAGATCGCGGATTTAGCATTCATGGCACCATCGCCCATGCTATACATTAATAATCCACAACCGACAGAACAGTAAGTACAAGTATTACGCGTCTCTTTAGAACGTAGTAATTTATATTCACGTACATTAGCTATTGCCATTCCAGGCATAAAACCTAACGCAGCTACAGTTGTACCTGCCATCCCGCCAGCACAGATTTTAAAAAACTTTCTGCGACTAACGTTCATTGCTACCTCTTTATATTTTTTGTATAAATCGGTGAGAGAATAGCAGCCTAATATGATTAGATATTGCCTAAAATCAATTAAAGTGAAAATAAAAGTTTAATTAATATTAACTGAGTAGTTAAACAACAATTAAAATTACCACCAATAGGGTATTTATTGTTAAATTGATTTGGATCAATTGTTACAATCGGAAACCTTTAAGTTAAATAAATTTTATTTGGCGTTTTTTGAAATCTACATTTCAACATAATAATTATAATTTACAAAAACACTCAGTTTTAAGGTAAATTATGCCACTTAACGTAAATAATGAAATTTCAATACTATCAAATAGTAAAATAAAAAACATAAATCCACTACAAAATAATGCTTCGAGTTTCATCAGTCATCTCCATAATGTGGAGAGCAGCCAAAACCCCTTAAATTTATTAAGTACTAGTCAACAAAAAATAGCAATTAATCAGGAACGTGATGAATTGAAAAATAATATTCAGCATGACATAAAAAAAGCGGCTATTTACGGTATTAGTAAACATCAATTAGAATGTGCTGACTACATGAGAGCTGTTAATAAAGAAGTACAAACCATCATGATAGGCAGTTTAAATCAAAGTATTGGCCTAAATAAAGTGAATGTTTACCCATTATGTAGTGTATATGGCGAGCTGGACGAACAGTTAAATGCTTTTGTTAACGCGCTAGAAAACCGCTCAACGGTGGACGCTGATTGGGTTCTAAAATCATATCTTCCTTTCGTTAATCAATGGCAAGTTACGCTAGCGAATAACAAGCATAAAATCGATATATTTCAATATTTAGCTAAAAAGAGTAACACACAGGAACAACTCAAAGAATTAAAAAAACTCATCATAAAAAATACATCACCAAAAACTAATAGCGACGAACTGTACAATTTTATTAAAAATAAGATATTACCGTGTCAATCCCTATCAGAATTTCTAGCGAAATTACAAGATCTATATCAAACTAACAAGGAGGATATAAATTGGAATTCATCTGGCTTATTTAATTTAATTGAAAACCATTTTTTTAGAAATACAAGTAAAATCGGATTGAATTTCTTTCTCCAACACCACCATTCAATCATTCTCACTTGGAACCAAAATGATGAAAAAGGTTTTTTACTCAGTGACATCAATCAAAAAAATTTCAAATATGGTTTTAGACGGCTATATAATAATAAAGAGTGCATAGAACCCATCACTTTTTCAGAGATCAGGCATCTTGAGAGAAATAAAAGCCAGTTTTCAAATAACATCATTAGAATACTATTACATAGTGATAGCGCTATGATATCGAAGGGTTTTGATGATAAGTGGTTTGAATACAAAGACAGCGAAATGATTGAGCAGTAATCTAAAAGAAAAAAACGAGAAAAGTTAGTGCTCAGGATGCATGTTGTCAATAACTAAACAAAACATATATAGCCACATTATTAAAACTAGCATTCCTATATTTTTACATTATTATACACCGTATAATTAATTCTGGAGGTATCATAATGATCACTGGGCATGTCTTCATAGCAACCAGTTTAGATGGCTATATTGCACGTAAAAATGGTGATATTGAGTGGCTTTTACAACAGGATCTGCCTGATGAAAATCATGGCTACGAAAGCTTTATCACCAACATCGACGCTATCATTATGGGTCGAGGAACATTCGAAACAATTTGTGACTTCACACCTTGGCCCTATGAAAAACCTATTGTGGTGCTTTCATCCAAGCTCTCCGCACAATCCGTACCTGAGCATTTAATCGGTAAGGTACGGTTTTCAAACCAGACTCCAAAGCAAGTCATGCTAATGTTAGAGGCTGAAGGCTATAAGCGTGTTTATATCGATGGTGGGCAAGTTGTTCAATCCTTTTTAAAACAAGGGCTAATTCACGACCTTATTATCACTAAAATTCCTATTTTATTAGGTGAAGGACGTTCTTTATTTGGCCCTCTATCCCATGATATTTGCCTAAAACATTTAAATACTCAAAGCTTCCCTTCAGGGTTTATTC
>JAEYFY010000042.1 GCA_023454395.1 Pseudomonadota bacterium | reverse complement strand
GCCGTATAGATACGCGTGGCGCAAGACAGATAGGATAAGTCATGAAATTATATAATTTGAAAGATAATCAAGAGCAAGTCAGTTTTGCTCAAGCAGTAAAACAAGGTTTGGGTAAACAACAAGGGCTATTTTTCCCACAAGACTTACCTTCGTTTTCTAAAGCTGAAATTGATGAATTATTAGCACTTGATTTTGCAACACGTAGTAGCCGTATCTTAACGGCCTTTATTGGTGATGAAATTCCTGCTGATGTATTAGCAAAACGTATTAGCACCGCATTTGCATTTCCTGCACCAGTAACTCAAGTTGAAGACGATGTGAGTTGTTTAGAGCTTTTCCACGGCCCTACACTGGCATTTAAAGACTTTGGTGGTCGCTTTATGGCGCAAATGTTGTCAGAAGTTGCTGGCAACCAGCCTGTTACTATTTTAACAGCAACATCCGGTGATACTGGTGCGGCTGTTGCTCATGCTTTTTACAAATTAGAAAATGTACAAGTTGTTATTCTTTATCCTGAAGGCAAAATTAGCCCGTTACAGGAAAAACTGTTCTGTACATTAGGTGAAAACATTCACACTGTTGCCATTAAAGATGATTTTGATGCTTGCCAATCATTAGTGAAACAAGCTTTTGACGATGATTTCTTAAAGAAAACAATGTACTTGAACTCAGCAAACTCCATTAATATCAGCCGATTGCTTGCTCAAATTTGTTATTACTTTGAAGCGGTGGCACAAATTCCTGCTGAAAAACATGATCAGTTAGTGATTTCAGTACCAAGTGGTAACTTTGGTGATTTAACCGCAGGCTTATTGGCTAAATCTATGGGATTGCCTGTTAAGCGTTTTATTGCAGCAACCAACGTGAATGACACAGTTCCTCGTTATTTAGATAATGGCAAATGGGAGCCGCACCGTACTGTTGCAACACTTTCTAATGCAATGGATGTTAGCCAACCAAATAACTGGCCACGTATTGAAGAATTGTATCGTCGTAAAGGTTGGGATCTTTCTGATCTTGCTCATGGTTCAGTCAGTGACGAAACAACGGAAGAAACGGTGCGTGAATTAGCGCAAAAAGGCTATATTTCAGAACCTCATGCCGCGGTTGCTTACCGTTTACTGCGTGATGAACTTCAAGCGGGTGAATATGGTTTATTCTTAGGGACTGCTCATCCTGCGAAATTTAAAGAAAGTGTTGAACGTATTTTAGGTGGCGAATTACCATTACCTAAAGAACTCGCAGAGCGTGCAGATAAAGAATTACTTTCACATTTCTTACCTGCTGATTTTGCTCAGCTACGTGCATTTTTGCTTGAAAGAGCGCCTAAATAACAATTACTTTAAATAATTAGATATTTAATTAAATAGCTCAACAAAATGTTGGGCTATTTTTTTATCTAAAAATAGGAAATTAAGTATTTAAAAAAGATAAAAATAAATTTATATATTTTATTTCCAGTAAGTAAACTAATTTTAACTAAGGAAATTAAATATGAATGGATTCAAAGAAATAACATTCAAAGATAATATTAACAGTATTGTGTTAAAAATAGAAAATCATATAAAAGAAAATAATTCAGAACTATTTTTTAAGATAAATTCTGTAAGAAGAATATTAACTGAAAATTATATTGCTATTTTTATTTCTAAAAATGAATATGCTGCAAATGAATTCTTAGAAAAAATAGATAATAATTTCTTGCTCTATCATAAGAGTGATTTTAAAAAAAGTATTGATTTTATTAGAAAAGAAATTAATTCAAGTATAGAAGGCTTGTTTTTTAATAGCGCTAAATTAACTGGAAGAGAACCCAGTAAAATACAAAAAGAACGATTGAAATTATTAATGAAAAACAATTTATCTGGTGATTACTATCTAGAATTTGAAGATAATAAGATTTTTATACAAATAGATAATGAAAATAATAAATTTAAAATTATTAATTTTGATGGGTATGCCAGTTTTTTTTATAATAAGCAAGAGCTAATAAATAAAATTTATGGTTTTATAAGTGATAAATGCATTGAGAATTTATTATATTATCGTTTTTATAATAGAAAAGAATATGTTAGCTACTTTAATAATATAGAAAGTTGGAAGGTAAATAATAAAGATATTCTTAAAGAAATAATTGATGATATTAAGAAGAGAAAACAAATAAATATTAATGAATACATTTCTATTGAGTTAAATGAAAGTTATTCCTATAAAAATATTTTTATTATAAGAGATAAAATAGAAAATACAGAAAAGGTACTACATATTTATGTTGATGATATAGAAGAAGCATTCGCAGTTGCAAAATATAAATATAATCAGATAACAGAGAGTGGAGAACATTTACTTTATAAAGTTGGTACGGGGTGGTTTATTACTAAAATGAAACGTAATGTAGTAATAAATTTTTCACAATATTTAGATCTATTAAAACCACTAGAAAAAGTAATGAGCCGAGTTAATCTTATTACTTCCACAGAAACAAATTATGACTTTAGTCGTATACATTCACTTGCTGGATTATGTTATGGATTGAGCCTAAATTATTTATTAGAAGTTAGAAATAGTGGTTTAGAGGGGGGGAGTAAATATTTACTTTGGTTAAAAGAGAGTGTTTCATCTTATCAAGATGAAAAGGAAATTATACTCAATAAATTAGATTTAATCTTATTTAATAATATACAAGAACACGAAATATTAAATTTAATTAAAGAAGTTAAGAATATTATTTTTGCTCAACATTTCCAAATGGAAAGGTTGTGTGAAAAGGAAAAATATTTTATTTTAGATGCATTAAAATTGACTGAATATAGTGAAATATTAAATAAAAAAGGTTTGATGGAATCAAATATTAGTCATCTTGATTTTAATAAAGAAGCCGTTAGCTCTCACATAGATCGTATAGTACAAGGATGTGATGATTATTATGCAATTGTTGTATTTAAAGATCATGCCATAGCTCTGTCATATAAAAAATATTCTGAAAATAATTATAAATTTACATTATTTGATTCAAATAGTGAGTTACTCGAATTTTCTGAACCTTCATCTATAAAAAAAGTATTAGAGAATAAAATGGATTTGTATGGTGCTAGTAAAATAGATAGTAATGAATATATTATTTTTGATGAATATAAAAAAACCAATTCAATAAATTACAAAAGTGCATGGGATAGTAATGATGTTAATATTAATAAAGGAATTGCAGAGAATATAAAAAAAATTGGTTTTTCATTACCTTTTAAAGAAAATGTTACAGGGCGAGTTATTCATTATAGTGAACAGCGAGATCTTATTTTAGAGCTTAAAAAAGATAATTTTTTAATTGAAGTTATTGTAAAAAACTCATATGTTGATGAAGGAATTTATTTAGTTAAGCATTATATTGATGATATTCTTGAAAATAATCAGGCAAGTAAGATTATTTTAAATAAGAATGATGATAATAGTATTGATATTGAAGAAGTAGAATTTAATAACTTCCAAGAAATCAAAAAAGCAAATGGATATATTGAGTTTAAGGATATTTATTACAGGAATTTAATTGAAATAAATAGTTATTTAGTTAAAGGAAATATATCAAAGGAATTAAAGGAAATCGTTTCTTTAATAGATATATTAAAGTGTAATATATATTTTGATAAGTTAACGGCTAGCTTATCTATTATTAGTAAAATAAAATCGTTTAATAAAAGCAATAAAAATATATCACTTATTGAAATTTTAAATAAAGTAAAAAGTAAGTTAGAAGATAAGTTATTTTATGATGGTTTAAATTATGGAAAGGAAAAACTTATTCAATTAGCTGAAAAAAACAGTTTGGTTGCTGCAAAACTTTATCAGTTAATGGTAAGCGAAATTAATGATGGTGCTCATGGTGTAAGTAATTTTATTTATAATCAAATTATTGCAAGCCCTTATTTACCAGTAGATAAAAACAGGAATATTGGCGTTGAAGGGTATGATTATACTATTGAGTTTAAAAATAACTACCAATATTTAGTTGAAATAATTGAACGTATTAATATTCCAGAGTTAAAAAATCTATTTTTGATAGAAGGTAATAATAAGCTACATTTAAAAGAGAGTTATAATTATATTTCAAGGTATAGAGATAATGAATGTGTGAATAAATTAATTTATTTAATTGAAAGTGAAATTAATTTTAAAAAAGGCGATGATTTAAGTTCTTATCATGATTTATACTTTGATTATTTTAGGAATAATCAATTTTCAAATAGGATGATTGTACGTGAAATAAATCAATTAGAAAATTACTTTAATAAAAACTATCGTGAAGTGAATTATGCTTATCATCAAAATAATTTTTATATTAATGATGATAATCCCAATGTTATATTTGAACATTCACTTAATCAAAATAAAAATAAAATGGATTGTAGTTATTTGCTATTTGATGATAATAAAGAAAATTTTAACTTTTTATTTTTTGATAATAAATTTTTTAATAATGTAAATATTGATACTATTATTATAGATAGTATAGATTCATTCTATCAAGATGATATTGTTATTTACTTTTATAATGGTGTTAAAAGTGATGGTTTAAAGAACTACTTAAATGATAAAAAAGAAATAAGTCATTTTCTTGATTATTGTTTAAAAAATAAGATAAGAGTTATTGCAACTGGAAATGAAGACGATATTTTATTTTACCAAGATTTTATTAAACAAAAACATGATGTCGAAACACTACAAAATATTATTTTGGAGAATCAGTTTGTTAATGAAAAAACGATAGTTTTTGCTAAAAAAGAAAAATTATTGAGTTATCAATCAGGTGATTTTTTTATTGAAGGAATTGCTCAACGATTAAATATGCCAATTTATCAGATAAATGATAACAAAGTATCTCTTGTAAGAGACAATGTTTTTATTAAAGCACCCATTGAACGACAATATATCGATAAACCGCTAATTGCAAGCTCGGCGGTATCTAATATCATTATGGCTGAAGCAGATTATGATGATGTCTTAGTTGTTTCAAATAAAGAAAAAATAATTGTAGAAAATAATCGAATTGCAAAAGAAATCTATCAATTTATTTCATCTCTGTATCCTAATTACCGAGAAAGTGAAGAGTTTAAATTAGGTTATAATCAAGATATTAAGACGGTTTTTCATAATTACTCAGAACAAATAACATTATCTGATATTTTTGAATATATTAAATTAAATCGCTATGATCTTAATATATTTCAACTTGGTTCTATTATTAATAAAGTAGATACTATTAATGAGGAATGTCATAGAAAAGACTTAAAGCACATCAGTAATGAAATTATCAATAATAATATTTCAATAAGTACTGTATGTGAAAAGTATTTATATGAGTTATCTTCTTTTTTTAAAACTTCAGACAAAATTAATATAGAAAATAAGTTAACACAAGTCATATATGATCCATTAGTTAATAAAAAATTCAATCAATATTTAATGGAGGAAATAACATATCAAAAATGGCTACCATTTAGTTCATTATCAGAAGAAAATCTGACATTAACTGAAAGAACAAATCAAGCCATTGAGGTTATTCATGCGGTTTATGATAATCCATCATTGATAAAAAAATTAAGCCTGTTTTCAGAGAATTTGCTTGCTTCATTTTTTGATGAAAATAAAAGAGGTATTTTATATCGGGTATTGCTAGACAATATCTCTATTTTTAAAAACTATAAAAAAATAATAAATTCATTTCAGAATATTATTACCATGATCCACCATAAAAAGATACCTGACTCCTTATCCCCCTTTAAGGCATTAGAGAAAGTAAATGAATTAAATCAATTAGATATTTTAAAAGTAAATAATCAACGATTACTTAATAAAGAAAATGTAACAATAAATAATCTTTCTATTGATAAACAACTATTAGTTAATATGGGCGCGAAAATTAATGGAAAAAATATCGATTCTGTTGATCTTAATACAATAAATAAATTGGAATCGAAACTTACCTTTGATCCCTATCACCTTAATGATTATTTTTTGTCAATATCTGGTAGTGAAAAGGATAAAGATGTCATCTCTTTGTTTCGTCATTTATTAAATAATAAAGAAGAGAAAATTAAATATCTCCTTTCTAACGATGTAAATAGAATCGACTACCTTGCTGCATCTGAACGGTTAACTAAAATGATCAAACTAGGGAATAAAGACTACAGTGATAAAGATTGGGATTTATTAAGGAATGCATCGCTAACACTTCCTCGACATATGAAAATAATTAGTAAAATTGGTTACGCTAATATTTCTTATGGTATGTGGCAGTCAATTAACTCTACGTTTATGCTTGCTGAACAATTAAATAATCCACTATTATCGCCTAAAGAGAGAAAAGAGATCATTAATAGCCTAGCTATTATGTGGTCTGAAATGGCTTACAATGGTCTTTCTGAGTTGATTGAAATTACATTAGCTAAAGGATTATTAAAATATCGTCATAACCCGCTTGAATATGTGAGTAAGTTAAGTACAAGGGTAGGGATTGGGCTTAATGTCCTTTCTATTGGATTTGATATTTATAATTCCTATGATAATTTTAGTCGAATTTCTAGTGAAAATAATGAAAAAAGGCAAATTGATTATATTGTTAATGGCTCTTTAGCTGTCGTATCTGGATTGGTTACGCTAGGGGTTTCTATTGCAATGCTTGCTGGTTCAACGATTGCAGGTCCTATTGGTATTGTTGCGGGTGCTGTTATTACTTTAGCAACCTCAATTTATAATGCGGCAAGACTTATCGAAGAAGCAAAAGCAAAAATCCATTTTACACCACTAGAAGAATTTAATAATGGATTTTATGCATTTTTAATGGGTGATCTTATTCCTGATAAAAAAAATGAAATTATTTATTTAGAAACAGAAACACAATTAGAGGATATGATTGATAAAAATGCAGTCAATTATCTTGATGAGATAAAAAAACAAAATCATCAGAGCCGTTATTTTTATATAAATGAAAAACAGATTTATAAAGAATATTATTATTATAAAGTCATACCCCATTTAATGGGGAAAACATTAGATTCAATTTTAATTCCATTAGGTGAATATGTTTCTCAACGAGTATCTCAAAATATCAGTCAAGAAATGGCTGAAAAAATAGCCGCGCTTTCTTATCATCTTCGCTCAGAAAAAACGGAATATAAATACTATCTTCCTAAAGAAGCCATTGCTACGAATGAAACACTTATTTTTGATATTGATTTTTATGTTGATGAGTTAAACCGTTATACAATGGATATTATTTCCGATGATGATTCTCCTATTTTTGATAATATAGTCGATAGTGATTTTTTGAGGGATATAAAAACAAATAAAGAAAATATAATTAATGTATTAGGTGTGGAAAATTTATCGGAGAGCTTAATAAAAGCGAATCAGTATAAAAAATATTATGTATCAGATTGGAATGAGAATGAAAAACTCTATTTTAATACCTATCATGGCAATGATATTATTGCAGCACCTTTAATAACTCAAAATATATTTGATATCTATAATGGCACTAAACGAATAAGTGGAGGAAAAAAGAATGATATGTTCAATTTATTCTCCTCTGAATCGCCACTTTACGCGAGTCGTTTTTATGGCAGAGAGGGAAATGACACACTTCGTATTATAAAAACACCAAACAAATACGCAGGTTATGAAGTTAATTTATCTGATAACTATGTTAAATTCAGGCAGTCAGAAGAACAAACAAACAGTCAAAATTTTCATTCAAAACTGTTTCTTTATCAAGAAAATGGACGTTTGTATTCAAAGCAATTAGTTGATTCTATGCCTAATATTGTCTTGCAAGATCAAAAAGTAATTGCCTATTTAGACAGTATTGAAAACGTAATAGGAAGTGAAATTGGTGATGATATTATTTATGGTAACCAAGAAAATAATTATTTAGATGGTGCTGGCGGTGCTGATTTATTATATGGATTAGGCGGAAATGACACGCTGGTTTTACAAGAAGGTTATGCTGAAGGTGGTGAGGGAAATGATAGCTATATTATTTTAAGATCTTCTTTAGAAAAAAATTATAATATTCAATTTGAAACGATTATTAATGAAGTAAGTCATGTTGAGTCTAGTATTGTGCGATTAAACTATCACTTTGATGAAATTGTCGCTATTTCCCGTCGAGGAAAAGATATTATTTTTGATGTGAAAGTAAATGATGGAAATAAAAATAATGCATTAGTTTATCACTCTATAACGTTAAAAAATGTTTATCATGAAAATGATATATTAGCACATAGATATACGTTAACCACGCTAGATGGTTTTCTATTAACCGTAAATGAAAATAAAACGACTGAAGATAATGTGCTATATAAATTTAGTTATTTAGATAAATATAATCAAAATAAAGAAACTATTCAGAAGCTTTGTATCAATGATAATAACCATTCTTTGTCTATTTCATATTCTGATGTCAATAAAATAATAACGTTATTGCCTCAGTTACAATACAGTGGTTTTTCTTTTGGTGAGCAATTAAAATTGGATATCCATGGTAATGAAATGAATAATCATTATTTAGGTATTACACCTAATTCATTGATTAAATTAAGTTCTGGCTATGATAGTTATCAAATTAAAACTTATTTAGCAAGAAATAAGCGTGATGAAATTAAGGTTTCGCTTTCTAATAATATTAATGGAATACAATCAAACAGTATAAGTGATTTCTTTCTATCTGATATCAGTGGTTTTGATTTAGTATTTAATCATGGGATTCTATCACATCGTTATCATCCCGATGCTCATGTAAAATTGATTTTCGAACCATCTCATCTTGAGACGATTTATAATTCTGATATGACAATTCGTTTTATTGATAAAGACCATGTGGTTTTTACGCTTCCTACAAAAGACAGCCCTCAAGGCTTACTTATGCCAGTTTCAGATCTAAATATGACAATAAATCAAGAAGATAATGTGCTTATGATCCCTGAATCGCTTACCTTAGATAAAGAGACATTATCGACATATTTACTTGATTCACCTCGCTCTTTATTAAGATCTGTTTTAATGACTCAACAGAAACCACATAATCAATCAATTGACCACTTGCCTATTCTCGAATTAATGGGAGGTGATGATATCGTCGTTAATCATAATAAATGTAGCTCGGTGATTGATGGCGGAAAGGGTGATGATCATATTGTGGTTAATCATGGGCATCATATTTTAATTGCGGGTGATGGAAATGATAATCTAAATGCAGGAAGCGGGAATGATCTGCTTATTTCACAATCTGGTCATGATTATCTGAATGGTGGCATTGGAAGTAATGTTTATATTGTGCAAAAAAGGCAAGGTAATGTGACGGTATATGATGAAGGTGAAAATAGTCATCTTTTTATTACTGGGCTATCCGAGCAAGATACTTTTACTTATTCTGAAATCGGTGATGATATACAGTATAAAAGCCAAGATAATCAATTTACCTTAACCGTTAAAACAAAAGAAAATAATCATTCATCGGTTATTTTGATTGAAAAACAAAGCTCGCTTTCAATGCAGTCCCTCGCTTCTATTATTCAAGAAATGGCGCAGTTTAATGAGCAACAATTGACAACAATGCAAGGTAGTGAATTTATCCCATCGCCAACATGGTCACCATTATCGCTAGTGACAAAACATTTATAAGGCTCAATATAATAAAACAGCACTGATTTTAGTGCTGTTTTTATTGGTAGCTAATAGTTAATAATTTTATTTCGCCAGTGATTCTGCACGTTTAAATACGAGAGTGTTACCCTCTGATTCTGCTGAGTTAAACTGATAACCTTCAAGATCAAACTCTTTCAGTTGTGCTTTATTGGTCAGTTTTTCTTGAATAATAAAGCGACTCATTAATCCACGGGCTTTTTTAGCGTAAAAGCTGATAACTTTATATTTGCTATTTTTTTCATCAAGGAAAACAGGCTTAATAATATCAGCATTGAGTTTTTTGGGGTTAACGGATTTAAAATATTCATCAGACGCTAAATTAATTAAAATATTATCACCTTGTTCTTCAAGTGCTTTGTTTAACGTTTCTGTAATGATATTTCCCCAAAATTGGTATAAATCGCTGCCTTTTTTATTTTTTAGCTTTATTCCCATTTCAAGACGATAAGGTTGCATTAAATCAAGAGGACGCAGTACGCCATATAAACCTGAAAGCATACGTAAATGTTGTTGTGCAAATTGAAAATCATCTTCAGAAAAAAGTTCTGCTTGCATGCCGGTATAAACATCACCTTTAAATGCCAAAATAGCTTGGCGTGCATTTTCTGGTGTGAAATTAGGTTGCCATTCACCAAAGCGAGCAGCATTTAATCCTGCGAGTTTATCACTTATTTTCATTAAGCTTGCGATATCACTCGATGATAATTTTCGACATTCTTCGATAAGTTGTTGGGAATATTTTAGCAATTCAGGTTGGGTGAAGTGCGTTGTTGCTAAAGGCGATTCGAAATCCAGTGTTTTAGCTGGTGAAATGGTGATTAGCATAATTCCCTCGATACGTTATTTTAATGTTGATTAAATATAGCAAATTCTTGCGATTAAAGACTAAATTATAGCAATAGGAAAAAACAATGGTTTCTCTTATTTGTCGTAAAACTCGATAATTTAAACGATTCAGCCCGTGATCTTCTTCTGTTTTTTTCCGCTTTTGTTTTGCGAAAACGTTTGGCATTCAAATAATTGCTTTGTATGAATCTAAGCGTCTTGTAGTGTGAGCAGTCCATGTTATTATCAATAGATATCCGCAG
>JAEYFY010000359.1 GCA_023454395.1 Pseudomonadota bacterium | reverse complement strand
CTTGCATAGATGCTTCAAAACTTGGTGCTTGTGCGATGTCTTCGTTAATTGGTGTCGTTTTCTTAGCCATAATATTTTTGATAATAAAGCATGTTAGCGCTGAATAATAGCGATCATCTTACTACAAGTAAGAAGAAAATTTCTTATTCAGTCGATGATTTTTGCGGGTGAGCCCTAAATATTGGTGATATACTTTGTGACTTTTATAAACTCCAGTCAATTAACATCACTGTAGTTTATGTTTCTACTTAATAACCTATGACCATTGACTATGAAGTTTATTATTAAATTATTCCCCGAAATTACGATCAAAAGCCAATCAGTTCGTATCCGTTTTATCAAAATTCTTACTAGCAATATTCGTAATGTACTCAATACATTAGGTGATGAAATCACAGTTGTCCGCAATTGGGATAACATTGTTGTTGTTAGTAAAGATGAAAGCAAAAGTGAAGCGGTATGTGATGCACTCACACGTATTCCTGGTATTCATCACTTCTTACAAGTAGAAGAGCATCCGTATACTGATCTACACAATATTTTTGAGCAAACTTTTGCAGCGTTTAAGCATTTAGTTGAAAACAAAACATTTTGTGTTCGTGCCAAACGTCGTGGTAAGCACAGTTTTACTTCAAATGAAGTTGAGCGTTATGTCGGTGGTGGCTTTAACCAACACGTCGAAAGCGCAAAAGTGAAATTAACGCGTCCAGATGTCACCATTAATTTAGAAATTGAAGATGACAAACTTATTTTAGTGAATGCGCGCTATGAAGGTATTGGTGGCTTCCCTATTGGTACGCAAGAAGATGTATTGTCGTTGATTTCTGGTGGCTATGACTCTGGCGTATCAAGTTATATGCTGATGCGTCGTGGTAGCCGTGTTCACTATTGTTTCTTTAACTTAGGTGGCTCTGCACACGAAATTGGCGTTAAACAAGTTGCTCATTATTTATGGAATCGCTTTGGCCGTTCTCATAAAGTGCATTTCGTTGCGGTTGATTTTGAACCTGTTGTCGCAGAAATCTTAGAAAAAGTCGATGATGGTCAAATGGGTGTTGTATTAAAACGTATGATGGTACGTGCAGCATCCCGTGTTGCAGAACGCTATGGTGTTCAAGCGATTGTAACGGGTGAAGCATTAGGCCAAGTTTCAAGCCAAACCTTAACGAACTTACGTTTAATTGATAATGCGACAGATACACTAATTTTACGTCCTCTTATCACACACGATAAAGAAAACATTATCAATATTGCTCGCCAAATAGGCACAGAAGATTTTGCTCGTACAATGCCGGAATTCTGTGGTGTTATTTCAAAAAGCCCCACAGTGAAAGCGGTCAAAGCGAAGATCAAAGCAGAAGAAGAGAAGTTTGATTTTTCTATTCTTGATAGTGTTGTTGAAAACGCCAAGAATATGGATATTCGTCGTATTGCAGAAGAAACCGTACAGCAGGTTACTGAAGTTGAGATGGTATCTGAATTTGGCGCTAACGATGTTATTTTGGATATCCGCTCACCTGAAGAGCAAGAAACTGCTCCATTAAAGATAGACGGTGTTGATATTAAAGAGTTACCTTTCTATAAATTAAGCACTCAGTTTGGTGATTTAGATAAAGCCAAAACTTATTTGCTCTATTGTGATCGCGGAATGATGAGCCGCTTACAAGCGCTTTATTTGCGTGAACAAGGTTTTGAAAACGTTAAAGTCTATCGTAAAAAATAATACGCTAGCGATTTGATCTTGCGAATAAAAAAGCCACTGAAAAGTGGCTTTTTGGGTTTATATTGCGGAATGTCGCTGCCATTCTCTAGATGATTACTTTGCTCTTATTGCTTGACCATCATTACGGTGCTTGCGCGAACCCACATTTCTTACAAAATGCTTCATATTTATAGAGCCAAGGGCGTATGTTGGCTCTTTATGCCAGAAAATATTATCTAGCATTCAAGATTATATTAATATTAAAAGGATATCAATCATTAAAGATTACTTAAAAGGCAGATCGCAGTAGAGCAAGATAACCCTAATTTATTTAATTCTATTGTTGCTGCTTTTAATGTTGTGCCTGTTGAGAGTAAGTCATCAATTAAAATAATATTACAATTATATAATTTATTTATATTGAATTGTGGATCTATTTTCCAAGGGGAAAAATAATGTCTAATTTTATTAGGGATCTTTTTCATTGTGAAAATAGTATTAGGTGGTAAAGATTGCAATTCAGATAAAGTTTTGTTTAATGCTTTTATGTTAGATGATTTTTTATTTAATTCTTTAATTAAAAATCGATTAATTACTTCTTCTACCGTACATTTAACAAACACATCACTAAATAATACTGTTCCAAAATGGCGAGAAACTCTTCTTGCTAATAAATATGGGACTTTTGTAGATGATGGCATAACAATAAAAACAGTATTTTGATTTATTATCTTAGATTTTATTTTATTTAAAATAGCTAAAAAAGAGGGTTTGAATTTATATAATTCATCTATTGTTATTGTATAGTTAAATATACCTTTTAATGAATATATTAAAGGATTACCATCTCGGTTGTTATCACCAAATTTAGTTCTTTGATAAATACTGAATATCGTTATTTTTGGTGTTTTACCTATTATGGTAATTTTGGGGTTTTTATCTGAACAAGTTATTACTCTACGATTGTGGTGAGCATTAAAAATAATAGTTTTGTTTTCAGAAATATCTATGCCCAGAGTGTTATAACCTTATGTCTTATTCAAATAGTTAAATTTATTCCTTTTTTAAATATTAACATGTTAGAAATGGAGAAAATATAAAGAATATCTGAATAAAGCAATAAAAATGAGAACCACTAAAGAGTATTCTTTTTAGTGGTTCTTATTAATTACCTATCCCCAAACCCTGTAAATTCATCTTGATAATTATAAATACCGGGTGGTAATACAAGCTGTTTGGCAACATCTGCTGCAGCTTCTTTGCCTTTTAAGCGTTCGATAATTTTTAGTGCAAAATCGATAGATGTTGCTGGAGCTTGGCTAGTAATTAAGTTAACTCTTTCATCATAATAGACGCGATAATCAACCCATTTTTTCGATGAGATTTTATCTTTTAATGCAGGAAAACCCGTCATATTGCCGATGGGAAAAATATTATGAGATTCAAGGATCATTGCGGGTGCCGCACAAATCGCGGCAACAAGCTTGTTTTCGCTGTACATACGACGTACTTTCTCAACAACTAAAGGGCTGTCTCTTAATGTTTCAGTACCTTGTAATCCACCGGGTAGAATAATAACGTCATAGTGGTGATCGACAACACGAACTAAAGGAGCATCTGCGACAAGTTTTATGCCTCGGGAACCTGTAATTATAAGTTCATCAACATCATCTTCTGCACTTGCAAGCACGACATTAATACCTGCCCTTACCAGCAAATCTGCGGTAGTCACGACTTCGGTTTCTTCACTTCCATTAGCTAGGCAGATGAGCGCTGATATGGTCATAATTGCCTTCCTGTTGTTTAATAAATTGAAAAAGATGGTTATTTTCTGGCAATACAAGCCCTTGTTCTGAAGCTCGACGTAATAAATAACCCGTAATATAGTCAATCTCTGTATGGCGTTGATATTTCACATCTTGATACATAGAAGAATAATTATTTGCTGTTTGTTCTATCGTATCAATAATATAGCCATGAAGATGGGTTTGAGATGTTGGTACAACACCTTCACGTTCCATCACTAGGTAAACTTCATCGCATATTTTTTGAATATGTTCAGGATAACGCAATAAATCCCCATTACGGCATTGATAATAAACGGTAAGAGGGTTGATAACACAATTAACAGCAAGTTTTAGCCAACTAATTGTATGAATATCATTGTGCCAAGCGACATCGGGTAAAGCATGATGCAAGGTTTCTGCTAAATAGCTATATTGTTGAGCTGCATGATTTAATGGACCTATATGTGTTATTCCTGTTGCGGTATGAATAACATCTTGTCCTTGTTGATAAGCACCATGAGTAATGATGCCTTGTAAGATTGGTCTGGATATAGAGTGCTGTGTTGCTGTTAATTCATCTGCTGTTCCCATGCCATTATGAATTAATAAGATAGGACATTGTGCAGATAAAAAAGGTAGAAGCGCATTAACCGCATCTGAGACTTGCCAAGATTTTAAGCAAACAATAAGTAATTCGCTTTGTTTTAACCATTCAAGTTGATTTGCAGTAATACGTTGATAAAAAGGCTCGCCATTAATGTTATCAACACTTACATCTAAAAATGGCTGAGGTACTCTTAGCCAACCTTGTACTTCATGAGATTGACGTGTTAAAGCTGCAACCCAAAGTTTACCAATCGAACCACACCCTAAAACGGTAATTTTCATTGTGCCTCTTTTTACAAATCGTAATAGCGTAAGGTGGCTACTGACGGTCATTAGACTATTTAGCTAAAATTATAACATTGATTGCACTTCTCTGTTTAAAGTATGTTTGCGCTTTACCATAAAGGTAAAACAGGGGGATAAATTTGTTATTGAATGTGCAATGCTTTTTTGCAACCCTAAAAGAAGCTATTATTTGGGTTGTATTTATTTATTGAGGAAGAAAGAATGCCATCTTTTGATATCGTATCTGAAGTTGACTTACATGAAGTGCGTAATGCGGTGGAAAATGCACAACGTGAACTGACTACTCGCTGGGATTTTCGTAACGTTGAAGCAAGTTTTGAATTAAACGAAAAAGCAGAGTCAGTGAAAACGACCAGTGTATCTGAATTTCAGGTTCAACAATTATTAGATATTCTGCGTGAGAAAATGGCAAAAAGAGGGATTGATGGTGCGGTATTAAATATCCCTGAAGAGATGACTCACAGCGGAAAAATGTACAGCGTAGAAGCTACTTTAAAACAAGGTATTGATTCAGCATTAGCGAAGAAAATTGTTAAGCTGATTAAAGACAGTAAATTGAAAGTTCAGGCTCAAATTCAAGGTGAGCAAGTGCGTGTTACAGGTAAATCGCGTGATGACTTACAAGCTGTGATGAAATTAGTAAGAGAAGGTGAGCTAGGACAGCCATTCCAATTTAACAATTTCCGTGACTAATTTTTTATCTATTTAGTCATAAAAAAATGCGCTGGTTTAACAGCGCATTTTTATTTTATCCAGTAAATTTATTGATCCTTAAACTAAAGGGATCAGAGACTCTAATGTTGTTCTTGGCGTCTGTTTAGTATCAACCTTGATATAAGCACTCTGTTCATCTGCCATAATTACCACTTCATTAACGCCCGCTTGTTGCTTAAATAATTGTTGTAGTTGCTGCTGTTGGCTTGAAGATAAATTCTCAGGTAATTCGATGCGTAAGCTACTAACATAAGAGGGTTGGTGTAATGTTAGGCTAATGAAAAACCAAATAAGCCCAATCACTAAACAGCCTAAAAATACAGTTTGTGCATTATAATGCTGGTAAAGCCATCCGCCTAATATTCCGCCCAATGCCACACCTAAAAATTGGCTGGTGGAATAAATTCCCATCGCTGTACCTTTATAACCTGCTGGTGCTTCTTTACTGATTAATGAAGGAAGAAGAGCTTCCATAATATTAAAGCCAATAAAGAAAATTTGAATACCCGCAATAATTAACCATAAGCTAGAATCTGAAATAATAAGAATGGCTTGAGCAATAATAAGTAATAAAATACAGAATAAGAAAACTTGTTTCATCTTTCGTTTCTTTTCTGCATAGATAATAAAAGGAAGTACAGTAATAAAGGCAATAAGCATAGTGACTAGATAAACAATCCAATGCTTCTCTTTTGCTAAACCGGCATTACTCATAACCAGAGGAAGTGCAACAAATGCAGCCATTAATAAGGTATGTAGTGAAAAAATACCTGTATTAAGTTTAAGAAGCTGTGCATCAAATAAAACCTTTTTTACACTTCCACGAACAAAACCTGACTCTCGATTAAGAATATGGTGTTCGCTATTCGGTACAGTAAAAAGCGTAATAATAATGCCACCAAAGGCGAGTAGGGCAATTCCCCAAAATAGCCCATGTAAGCCAAAGATATGCGTTAAAATAGGTCCTAGAACCAAGGCTAAAGCGAACGTTATTCCAAAGCTAATACCAATAAAGGCCATTGCTTTTGTTCTATTTTGTTCTCGTGTTAAATCTGACAATAAAGCCATTACCGCGGCTGATATAGCTCCCGCTCCTTGTAATGCCCTACCAATAATAATGCCGTAGATATTGTCACTGAGAGCTGCAATCAAACTACCAATAATAAAAATAATTAAGCCAAAAACAATCATAGGTTTTCGACCAAATTTATCAGAGAAAATACCAAAAGGAATTTGGAATATAGCTTGTGTTAATCCATAAATACCGATGGCTAATCCAATGAGAGATTCTGTTGCGTGTTGTAGTTGAAGCCCATAGGTGGTTAAAACTGGGAGTACCATAAACATGCCAAGCATGCGAAGAGAAAAAACAGTGCCTAATCCCCATGTTGCTTTGCGCTCTAAGGGGGTCATTTTATTATCATTCATGGATTACCTCGAATTACTGATCCCCCTCATTGTAATGGCAAATCTTGGCGAGGTTAATCAATAAATGGGATACAAAAAAGACAAAACTGTACTGATATCATGCGAAGTCATAAAAAAGATAAAAAAATACCAGTCAGAAGGCTGACTGGTATTTAGGTTACTTTAATAAATACATTATCTTAGATACGCAAGAACTGCTTCTGTGGAGCTTGTTGGATCAACAGACATCATTACGCTTAATGAAGTTATTGCGACAATAGAGAAAATAAATAATTTTCGCGCCCACACAATATCATTGGTTGCTTTGTAACCAGATAAAGCCATGCCTAACCACCAAATACTGACGGCTGAAGCCACAATCAAGTATTTATAGCCTGCGTAACCAACTAATGTCAGCATTAAGGTTGCAATCATAAACGCCAGAATATAGAGAATAATATGACGTTTAGCGACTGAGATCCCTTTAATCACAGGTAATACAGGGATATTTGCAGCTTGGTAGTCTTTAAAACGGAAAATAGCAATGGCATAAGAGTGAGGCATTTGCCACAAACTAAAGATAAGTAATAGGATTGCCGCGCCTGCATCAAATTCACCGCTAACAGCACAATAACCGATAACAGGAGGTGCAGAGCCAGATAAACTTCCAATCAGTGTGCCATACACAGATTTACGCTTCATATAGAGGCTATAAACCCCAACATAAATAATAAAACCGAATACAGCGATAAACATTGCAAGTGGGTTGGCTGCTACATAGAGCAGCACAACACCTGCAATACCTAATACTGAGGCATAAATCAGGCTAATTTGAGGGTCAATTAATCCTTTAACTAATGGACGATTCTTCGTTCTTTCCATGATACGGTCAATATCACGGTCAATATAGTTGTTAAAAACACAACCAGAAGCAACGACCAGAGACACCCCAAGTAGAGTCGCGAAAAATAGGGAGTAATCAATCTCACCTTTAGAAGCGAGTAGAAAACCACCTATTACAGAAATTAAATTTCCGAAAATAATTCCTGGTTTGGTGACTTGTAGGTATTGCTTAATCATAGCGACAACTCTTAATCCATCATCATATTGATGTTCAGGTTGTACATAATCCACAACGAGCCTACGACAACAATGCCGATAATAAGCAGTGTGAACAGGAATGCGACGACGTTCCAGCGCTCTTCTGATGACGTATTCATATGCAAGAAGCAGACTAAGTGAACCACAATCTGCACAACTGCCATACCGACAACAGTCCATAGAATTGTTGCTGGTGTCGCGGTTCCTTCCATCACCATCCAAAATGGAATAACGGTGAGGATAACAGACAGAATAAAGCCGATCAGATAAGACTTCATGCTGCCGTGGCTTGCGCCTGAAGGAGAAGTATTTGGATGACTCATTACATCGCTCCCATCAGATAAACTACGGTGAACACACAGATCCAGACAACGTCAAGGAAGTGCCAGAACAGACTTAAACAGCTTAAACGAGTGCGGTTAACTTCAGTTAAACCACGGCGTGATACTTGGATCATCATAATAACAATCCAAATTAAACCCGCAGTTACGTGAAGACCGTGCGTTGAAACTAATGCAAAGAATGCAGATAAGAATGCACTTCGATCTGGGCCATAACCTTCTGCGATTAGCTCATGGAATTCGTAAACTTCCATGATGACGAAACCTAAGCCGAATAAGAAAGTAACAAATAACCACAGATTAACTTGGCTAACGCTGCCTTTATTCATGCTCAGCATAGCGAAACCAAAAGTGATACTACTAAATAGCAGTAAGAAGGTTTCAACTAAAACAAACGGTAAGCTAAAAATTTCTTTACCTGAAGGACCATCCGCAATCCCGTTAACAAGCACCGCATAAGTGGCGAATAAGCTGGCAAACAGGATAAGGTCGCTCATTAGGTAGATCCAGAAGCCGAAAACTTTCGTTGCTCCTGCATCGTGGTGCCCATGATGCTCATGGGCGTTTGTGTTATTTACAGTTTGAGTAGACATTATTTCACACCTGCTTTTTTCAGTTCTTCATAATGCTTATTCTCGAGAGCTTCAATTTCAGGTACTTGGACATAGTAATCCACATCTGTATCAAAGCTTTTCACGATCCAAGTGACAATCATGCCAGCGAAACCAACGATAGCTAACCACCAGATATGCCAGATCATGGCAAAACCAAGTACTAGACTGAATGCTGAAATAATCACACCAGCGCCTGTATTTTTAGGCATATGGATTGGTTCGTATTTAGTTGGACGTTGATAAGCTGTGCCTTTTTCTTTCTGATCCCACCACTCATCACGAGTTTGAACATTAGGTTCAACGGCAAAGTTATAGAAAGGAGCAGGTGAAGAAATTGACCATTCCAGAGTACGACCGCCCCATGGATCTCCCGTTAAGTCACGGTTTTGATCACGGTCACGGATACTTACGTAGATCTGGATAACTTGACAAGCGATACCGATAGCAATCAGCGCAGCACCACCCGCAGCAACCATCAGCATTGGATGGAATTCTGGGTTGATGTTTTGGCTGATACGACGAGTCATACCCATAAAGCCAAGAATGTACAGTGGCATAAAGGCCATAAAGAAGCCGATAAACCAGAACCAGAATGCACGGATACCCCATTTTTCATTCAGTGTGAAACCGAATGCTTTAGGGAACCAATAAGTCATACCTGCGAAACAGCCAAATACCACACCACCGATAATAACGTTATGGAAGTGAGCAATTAAGAATAAGCTGTTATGTAAAACAAAGTTTGCACCCGGAACGGCTAACAGAACCCCTGTCATACCACCAACAGAGAAGGTGATAAGGAAACCGATAGTCCACAGCATTGGGCTTTTATATTCGATACGACCTTGATACATCGTAAACAGCCAGTTAAAGATTTTAACCCCTGTTGGTATAGCGATGATCATTGTGGCGATACCGAAGAAGGCATTGACGTTTGCGCCAGAGCCCATGGTAAAGAAGTGGTGTAACCAAACGATAAATGACAATACGGTAATAACGACAGTTGCACCGACTAATGAGGTATAACCGAATAACCGTTTTTTAGAGAATGTTGCTGTAACTTCAGAGAACACACCAAATACTGGCAGAACAAGGATATAAACTTCTGGATGACCCCAAGCCCATACAAGGTTGATGTACATCATCATATTACCGCCCATATCATTGGTAAAGAAATGCGTACCAAGATAGCGGTCTAAAGTTAACAGCGTGATAGTGACTGTTAAAATTGGGAATGCAGCAATAATCAGGACGTTAGTACATAAAGCCGCCCAAGAGAATACTGGCATTTTCATCATGCTCATACCCGGCGCACGCATACGCAGGATAGTTGCGAAGAAGTTAACCCCTGTTAGAAGCGTACCAATACCGGATATCTGTAAACTCCATATCCAATAATCGACCCCGACTCCCGGGTTATATTCCAAGCCAGAAAGTGGTGGATAAGCTAACCAACCTGTTTGTGCGAATTCACCAACACCTAAAGAAAGGTTAATGAGTACCACACCAACAACAAAGAACCAGAAGCTCAGTGAGTTAAGGAACGGGAAGGCAACATCACGAGCGCCAATTTGTAAAGGCACAACAAGGTTCATCAGACCCACAACGAAAGGTGTTGCCATGAAGAAAATCATGATAACGCCGTGTGCGGTAAAAATCTGATCATAGTGATGAGGTGGTAAGAAACCCGCTTCGCCAGCAGAGGCGAGCGCTTGTTGGCTTCTCATCATAATCGCATCGGCAAAGCCACGGAACATCATGACCATTGCAACGAGGATATACATAATACCAATTTTTTTATGGTCAACGCTGGTTAACCATTCAGTCCACAACCATTTCCATTTACGAAAATAAGTTAGCGCACCAACAACAGCAAGCCCACCAAGAACAATACCGAGTAAAGTAACTACGATAATTGGCTCGTGTAGCGGGATTGCATCAAGAGTTAATTTTCCGAACATGCCTTTATTCCTCTGCTCCTGCATGCGCCGCATGGCTCATGTTCATATTCATTGTTGCATCAGCATGTGCTGTCTGATTGCCACTGGTGTGAGCGCCATGACCTGTATGACCAAATTTAGAAATGGTCTCTTGGAATAACATTGGCTTCACGCTTGAATAGTAGGTCACTGGATTTTTCTGGCTTGGTTTAGCAAGTTCATTAAATGCAGCGGTCGTATTTAATGTATCTGACGATTGTTTGACTTTTTCAACCCACGCATCGAAACCGGCACGATCAGGTGTCGCTATCGCTGTAAATTTCATATCAGAGAAGCCGTGTCCACTATAACTTGCTGACATACCTTGATATTCACCTGGTTCATTAGCAATTAAGTGCAGCTTAGTTTGCATTCCTGCCATCGCATAGATTTGTCCACCTAAGCGAGGGATAAAGAATGAGTTCATGACAGAGTCAGAAGTGATTTTGAAATTAACAGGAACATTAGTAGGGAAAGCCAGTTCATTAACTGTTGCAATACCTTGTTCTGGATAGATAAATAACCATTTCCAATCCATTGAAACAACTTCAATGGTGACAGGTTTTTCTGTGGACTCTAATGGTTTGTAAGGATCAAGTTCATGGGTTGTTTTCCATGTAATACTCGCCAAAATCACAATAATGATAATTGGCACCGTCCAAACGACGAGTTCAATTTTATTTGAGTGAGCCCAGTTTGGGCGATAGGTGGCTTTAGTATTGGATTCACGGTAGCGAAAAGCGAAAACAATCACCATCAGTATTACCGGTATCACAACAATTAACATTAAACCAAGCGCAATGAGGATTAATGTTTTTTGCTCAGCGCCGATAGCGCCTTTGGGATTCATTAACGCCATATCACAGCCACTTAATAGAAGAGCTGCTGCTAATAGCGAAAGTGTCCCAATACTTTTTATGTATTTCATAAGTCTCATCCAACGACCCAAATGACAAAGGTTCTATTGTTGTTTCATCAGTATCAGTAAGGACATTTTACGGTAAGGTTGCGACAGTGTAAACAATTGTAATGGTAAGTAAG
>JAEYFY010000328.1 GCA_023454395.1 Pseudomonadota bacterium | reverse complement strand
GCGCTCTTGGTACTGGTCTTTCCTTTAATGATTTCTTCCTCGCAGTTCTAATTGGTAATCTTCTTCTTGGTATCTACACCGCATTTCTTGGTTTTATTGGTTCAAAAACAGGTCTTACTACTCATCTTCTCGCGCGTTACTCTTTCGGTATTAAAGGTTCTTGGCTTCCCTCATTTTTACTCGGTGGTACTCAGGTTGGTTGGTTTGGTGTGGGTGTGGCAATGTTTGCCATTCCGGTAGGAAAAGCCACTGGTATTGATATTAATCTCCTCATCGCCGTTTCCGGCATCTTAATGACCATCACTGTATTCTTCGGCATTTCAGCTCTCACCATTCTCTCTATCATTGCTGTTCCAGCTATCGCTATCCTTGGCAGTTACTCTGTTTATCTTGCTATACATGATATGGGCGGGCTTTCAACGTTAATGGACGTTAAACCCGCTCAGTCATTAGATTTCAATTTAGCGCTGGCGATGGTAGTCGGATCGTTTATTAGTGCGGGAACGCTTACGGCTGATTTTGTCCGCTTTGGACGAAATCCTAAAGTCGCAGTGGTAGTCGCAATTATTGCCTTCTTCTTAGGTAATACATTGATGTTTGTCTTTGGCGCTGCTGGTGCCGCCTCACTGGGAATGGCAGATATTTCGGATGTGATGATTGCGCAAGGATTATTACTTCCAGCGATTATCGTACTCGGCTTAAATATTTGGACAACCAATGATAATGCGCTATATGCCTCTGGATTAGGCTTTGCCAATATTACAGGCTTATCAAGTAAAAAGCTTTCAGTGATAAATGGCATTGTCGGTACACTGTGTGCATTATGGCTCTATAATAACTTTGTAGGCTGGTTAACCTTTTTATCTGCTGCGATCCCACCTGTTGGTGGCGTTATTATTGCAGATTATCTGATGAACAAAGCACGCTATAACACCTTTAATGCTGCCACAATGCAATCGGTTAACTGGGTAGCGTTACTAGCAGTTGCAATTGGTATTATGGCAGGGCACTGGTTACCAGGCATCGTACCTGTTAATGCAGTATTAGGCGGTGCAATTAGTTATGCTGTGTTAAATCCAATATTAAATCGTCGTACAGCTCGACAAGCGGAGATAAGTCATGCTGGGTAAGAATATCGAACAAATTAATCATGCTCGTCTAGTTGGAAAAGAGGGTTTGTGGCGTATTACGCTTAAGAACAATAAAATTGAAACGATAGAGCCACAACCTGAAAATAATTTTCATCCTGAAGCATTAGATGCGCAAGGTGGTTTAGTTCACGCTCCTTTTGTTGAACCTCATATTCATTTAGATACAACTCAAACCGCAGGGCAACCGAATTGGAATCAATCGGGAACGTTATTTGAAGGTATTGAGCGTTGGGCAGAAAGAAAAGCGTTGTTAACTCATGACGATGTTAAACAACGCGCATGGCAAACGCTTCAATGGCAAATTGCTAATGGTATTCAACATGTTAGAACACATGTGGACGTTTCTGATGCATCACTCACAGCATTAAAAGCCATGCTGGAAGTGAAAGAAGAAATTAAACCTTGGGTTGATTTGCAAATTGTTGCTTTTCCGCAAGAAGGCATTTTATCTTATCCTAATGGTGAAGCTTTATTAGAAGAAGCATTAAAATTAGGTGCGGATGTTGTTGGTGCTATTCCACACTTTGAATTTACGCGTGAATATGGTGTTGAATCACTGCATAAAACCTTTGCATTAGCACAAAAATACGATCGTTTAATAGATGTTCATTGTGATGAAATTGATGATGAACAATCTCGTTTTGTTGAAACTGTTGCCGCTTTAGCACATAAAGAAAATATGGGTTCAAGAGTGACAGCAAGTCATACAACCGCAATGCATTCTTATAATGGGGCTTATACTTCACGTTTATTCCGTTTATTAAGAATGTCGGGTATTAACTTTGTGGCAAACCCTTTGGTTAATATTCACTTGCAAGGTCGTTTTGATACTTATCCAAAGCGTCGTGGTATTACTCGTGTAAAAGAGATGCTAGAAAGCAATATTAATGTTTGTTTTGGTCATGATGATGTTTTTGATCCTTGGTATCCATTAGGCACAGCAAATATGCTCCAAGTTCTACATATGGGGCTGCATGTTTGCCAATTAATGGGTTATGGTCAAATTGATAATGGGTTACAGTTAATTAGCCATAACAGTGCGAAAACATTGGCTTTAACGGACTATGGTGTCGAAATAGGAAATAGTGCAAACTTTATTATTCTGCCTGCGGATAATGGATTTGATGCTTTACGTCGTCAAGTGCCTGTGCGTTATTCAATTCGTCACGGTAAAGTGATTGCACAAACAGAGCCTGCGAAAACAGCAATTATGTTAGATAAACCGACACCAGTTAATTATAAATAATCTAACAAGTTAGATCCTCGAATAACAGATAAAACGGATAAGTTGATTAATCACTTATCCGTTATTTTTTTATAAAGATTTAACACCTGTTTTCTTTTTATTTTGCTAAATATTTTTCCAAATAAATAAAAATTCGCTTATTCGCATTTGTGTAAAAATAAACCATTGCAGATTTATTCGATTCAACTAGAATAACGCACGGTTAGACCCTCTCCGTATTACTGCGGCTGCTATCCCTTTAATCTGAGAGGTTTTTTATGTCTATACAAAGAGATCGTGGTTGGCGCCAATGTGTTAACCGCAAAAATAAACATCAAGAAATGGGTTGTTCACGAGAGATGTTTAAACCAGAAAAAAAATGGTCTAATTTATATACTCGATCACTAAAAATGACCAGAGCTGCGCAACTTGGAATTGAATACCCAAGAATTTCTCGTAGTCAGCGTCGATTAAATGCGTTATCTGATAGTGAGTAATAATGAATATCTTATTTATTTGCAGTAAAAATCAATGGCGAAGCCCTACCGCAGAACTGTTGTTTGCAGATAGAGAAGGCATTAATACACTTTCAGCGGGTACGCGCAAAGATGCGCAATGTGTGGTTGATAATGAATTACTAAAATGGGCTGATTTAGTGCTTGTCATGGAATCTAAACATTTAAATCGATTATCTGCACATTTTCCGGCAGCCATGCGCTATAAAAAAGCCCATGTATTAGGAATACCTGATAATTATCGCTTTAATGATCCGGCATTAATTGAACTCCTCGAACAGAAAGTTCGGTCTTATTTACCAATGGAAGCACAGCTTCCAACTAAATAATGTTTTGATCTTGATAAAAAAACGCTCAGCCTAAAATAAGACTGGGCGTTTTTTATATCTGAAAATTTTATATATGGATAAATATCAGAAGAACGGATTAGATTTTCATTATCGGCTATTTTTTCTGATCAGCGCCGCTAATTGTGCAAGTTCTTCATCACTAGCACGTTCAGAATCATGCGATGAAAGATAACCCGGATATTTATCAAAGAAAATTTTCTGTTTATTTTCAATAGGCGCCCATTTTGTCATATCACCAGTACCGTGCATCGGACTAAGTTTGCTATGAACATGATCAACGCCAAATCCTTCAAAAAACATTCCTGAACGAGAAACATCAGGAAATGTTTTATCTAAGATTTTTGCCACTTTTTTTGTCGCAATCACTAATAAAGCTAAGGCTTCATCACTAAGATCAAAAGCGTAACTTGGATAGTGTTTTTTAGGAATAACAACGGTAAAGCCTTTGGTATTCGGAAATATAGACAGAAATGCAAGGTGGTGCTCGTCTTCCCAAATTTTATGGCAAGGTGCCTTTCCAGCAACGATTTGACAGAAAATACAATTATCCATAGTAACCTCTAGCCAAAAATGAGCTGATATCTCAGCAAAATTAATGCTAAAAAGATAGCTTTATGTGTAATTTTTTTCAAAACTTAACCAAGTAATGATAATAAAAATCAAAATGATAAGAATAAAATGATAAAAATAAAAGGAAAAGGGGGGAAGAAAGAAGAATATTAAAAAGAAAAACCCTTAGCGAGTAACGAAACTTACTAAGGGTTCGGAATAGCTGCAAATTACAGTAGGTTTCTTTCCGCTAAATCAAGCGCAAAGTAAGACAGAATTAAATCTGCACCTGCGCGTTTTATTGAGCCTAAAGTTTCCATTACCACTCGATCTTCATCGATTGCACCAGCTAACGCTGCAAATTTAATTTGAGCATATTCACCGCTGATTTGATAAGCCGCTAAAGGTAATAAAGTGCGTTCACGCACATCACGAATAATATCTAAATAAGCACCCGCTGGTTTTACCATCAGCATATCAGCGCCTTCTTGCTCATCAATTAATGATTCACGGATCGCTTCACGGCGGTTCATTGGATTCATTTGATAAGTTTTACGATCACCAATTAAGCGAGAGCCTGCTGCATCACGGAAAGGACCATATAAGGCAGAAGCAAATTTAGTCGAATAAGAAACAATACCGGTGTCGCTAAATCCTGCTTTATCAAGAGCGGCACGAATAGCGGCAACTTGACCGTCCATTGCTGCTGATGGCGCAATAAAATCAGCACCCGCTTGTGCGGCAGCAACCGCTTGAAGCCCTAAATTATAGATAGTTTCGTCATTATCAACATGTTCACCATGTAAAACACCACAGTGACCATGCGATGTGTATTCACAAAAACAGGTATCAGACATGACAATCATTTCTGGTACTGCATCTTTACAAATACGAGACATGCGAGAAACTAAGCCATCACTTTTCCAAGCATCACTTCCTGTTTCATCAAGGTGATGGGATACCCCAAAAGTCATGACAGTTTTAATGCCAGCCTTTGCAATACGTTCAATTTCATAAGCAAGACGTTTTTCAGGAATACGAACGACACCTGGCATGCTTTTAATCGGTTGGTAATCATCAAGCCCTTCTTCTACAAAGATAGGCAGAGCGAGATCATTTTTAGTCAGTGTTGTTTCTTGAAAGAGCGCGCGCAGGTTTTCGGACTGGCGTAGTCTTCTTAATCGCTGGATGGATTGTTCGTTGCTCACAATATCTCCTTTTTATGGCCAGTACTAACAAGTATTTACCGAGGTAGTATAAACCTTAATATCAATAGATAGAATACTCGTCATACTTCAAACTGTAGCGTTGTTGGCTATGTTCATTCATTACTCGTCATACTTCAAATTGTAGCGTTGTTGGCTATGTTCATTCATTACTCGTCATACTTCAAACTGTAGCGTTGTTGACTACGTTCATTCGCACTAGTCACATACTTATGTATGCTCCTAGCGACTCATTCACTTGTCGCCTAGCTACATTTTGAATTATTTAGAGTATAGGAAGTTAGTTATAGAATAGAGGAATAGAAGAATAGAAGAATAGGTGATAGGTGATAGGTGAGGGGGAATTGAGGGGGAAAGAAAAAAGAGCAGGATAATTTCTACTCTTTAAATTGATTGCTACTCATTTTTTTAATGAGAAGATTATTTTTTTGTCTCTTCTTCTAATGCAGCGACCATTTGAATTTTACAAGCCGCAACAATTTGAGTTAAACCGTCTTGGAATTCTGCGCGAGAGCCAATTTCAGATTTGGCTTCACGTAAAGAATTAACAACTTCAATAGCACCTTCAGTGAATTGCGCTTCAGTTGCTTCTAGTTTTGCAAAATCAAATTTCTTTGCACTCAGAGAGGCCATTGCATCTTTAGCAATTTTCTCTGCTGGCTCTTTTGTATCATAAGCTTTAATTGAGATATCTTTAAAGGTATCGCAGTAATCATCAGCCATTTTTGTTGGGTTTGCGAACGCAACAGCAGGTAATAATAGCAGAGATAAGAGAAGTGGTTTCATTTTAGCCTCATGTTTATTTTTTAGTACGTACTTATTGTAGTGTAACATATAAACAGGAGTGACGATAAATCAGAATAAGTGTAAAAATATAAATGGTTAATGTTTTTAATCCTATTGGTTTTAACTATTTTCGTTATAATTGCGTTTAGGGACAATAAGCTAGCAACTTTTGTCTTAATAAATTTTACAATTCACAATAAATAAAATAACTAAAAATATAATAATATTAGGATTTATCTTTATTTACATTTTAAATGGTCAGTTTTTATTTGTGTTAAAAATAATAAAATGTATGTTTTAAATATAAAGTTCAGAATAAAAAATAGTTAAGTGATCATTAGCTATCATTAAGGTGATTTTAACACATTGTATTTAATAGGTTAATTTGTGTTCATGCGGGCAATGATAGTAAAGACTCTAATTTTATTATTTAATCTAAATAACATTAAAAATATTAAACAAAAAGAATGTTTGATGGTAACTATTAGTTAAAAACACCAAAAGAAAACAAACTCATTATCATTTGAGTAATATAAAAATAATTTGAATAGAAATATTGAGGTGGGTAAAAGAGAAAAAAATCCCCTCTACAAGGATAGAGGGGTAGCTAAATGAATAAAGAATGGTTTATTTCGAGATTGAGTATATAGGAAATTTGAAATCAAATTTTGTTTATTTGTGCAGCACAAAAAGGTTAGAAAACAGAATAAAAATATGTGCAAATACTCAATTCGAAAATAAACGGATTATTGACGATAGGCTGTCTTAATTTGGCTAATCGTATTACGGAATGTCTCTGCTTGTTTTTCGTCATCAACTTCTGCAATAGCACGTTCAATATTTAAAATAACACGCCCAGCATCTGCTTGACCTAATGCTTTTAACATATAGGTGACTAGTGTTTTTAAGCAAGCCACTTCTTCTGCTAATGTTTCTACATCTGCTTGTGTTTTAAACTTTTCGTTCATTATCTACGTTCCTTTGTCTTTAATTTATAAATCATATCAAGCTAGGTCATAAGAATAGCAAAGTCTCAGCGAGGTATGAATAGTGATAATGAAAGCATTTTATCATATCGAAATTGTTAGCATGATAAAGAGACAAAATAGCCAGTGATCCCATTTGTTTGTTGAAATCACGCTATACTTTGAACGTTAATACAAACAAAATGTGGTAAAGCAACCATTGTGAGCAATAAGAAAAAATGCAGAAAAAGAAGGGAGAATAATATGAATGAAGAACAACTATTACATGCCATCACTCATTATCCCGCACTTTATCAGCGCAAATCAGGAAATACACATAAGGGAACATTCGGCACATTAGGTATTGTAGGTAGCTCAGAAGGAATGAGCGGTGCTATTGTATTAGCAGGTAAAAGTGCATTAAAAGCAGGGTGTGGGAAGGTATTTCTTGGTTTTGCTCAGTCACAACTTCCTGTTCCTTTTATTGATAGTGCGCCAGAGCTTATGCTTAAAACAGCACAAACATTGATAAATCAGCAAGACATTTCTGCTTGGGCGATTGGGTGTGGGTTGGGATTATCTGCAAATTCTGAAGAAATCTTATCAACAGTTTTAGTACAGCGTAATGAAAATAGACCTTATGTTTTTGATGCGGATGCATTAGTACTCATGGCTAATTTTAAATCAGAACTCTCACTTAATCAGCACTGTGTATTAACCCCACATCCTAAAGAAGCGTCTATTTTGCTTAATTGCACGCTAAATGATATTCAAAATAATAGAGAAGAAGCAGCGAAAGAAATTGCGAAGATTTATCATTGTTGGGCAATTATTAAAGGTCAACATACCGTAGTGACTTCTCCGAAAGGCGAAATCACAATTAATACAACCGGTAATAGTGGATTATCAACAGCAGGGAGCGGTGATGTGCTAACAGGCGTTATGGGCAGTTTTTTAGCACAAGGAATGTCAATGTCGGATGCGGTGAAAAGTGCCGTTTGGATACATGGAATGTCGGCAGATCTCTTAGTTAAAAAAGGTATTGGACCAATAGGATTAACTGCATCAGAATTGATTGATGCTATCCGAAATATTCGCAATCAAATATGGACGTTAACACAGCAACATAATGCAAACTATTTTGAATAATCACTTTTATTTTTTAGCTTAACGTATTAATAATTAAAGTAGGTTTATATTAAGATTAGGTTGTTTTTAGTTAATTCACTCACAGTAATCTTTGGGTTATTGCGATAAGATTAAGGCAAATGGAGAGTTGAGAGGAGTTATTATGTATAAAACGATTTTAGTGCCTATTGATATTGTGGAAGAAGAGTTAACCAGTAAAGCGGTACGACATGCTGTGTATTTAGCAAAAGAAACAGGAGCTAACTTACACTTAATTCATGTTCTTCCTATCTCTTCAGCAATCATTAATGCTTATTCATTGGGTTATCCAGAAATTAAAGATAAAGCGACAGTAAAAGCAGAGAATGATATGCAAATGTTGGTAGATTCGGTGGATTTGCCTGCTGAAAAGGTCGCTTATACGGTTACTTTTGGCTCCCCTCGTGATGAAATTTTAGTCACAGCAAAAGATATTCAAGCAGACTTAATTGTGATTGGTTCACGTAGACCTAATATTAGCACTCATTTATTAGGCTCTACGGCTGCGGGCGTTGTTCGCTATGCTGAAATTTCAGTGTTAGTTGTTCGTTAATATATTACTAATATGCTATGAGCATTCCTCATAGCATATTTTTTAGTTTTTTTGCGTAGCTTAACTTATTTATTCAATAAGCAGTTTATTGAATAAATAGTCTAGAACGTGGGTAAGAATGGAAAAATTTACCGAAGAACTTTTAAGGCTCGATCATTTTATTCTACGCATCTTACGCTATTATGTAATAGGCTCTATTTTCTTTTTCTTAGGTTTATTACCCGGCGTATTAGGGTTTTATTTAATTGAAGGGCATACCTTTATGGAATCTTCATTAAATGCAATCTCTATGTTAAGTGGTCAACCGGTAGAGCCAGCACCTGCAACCCCAACAGGGCGCTTTTTTATTGCAATCTATGGTTTATTTCTTCAGTGTGTTTTTATTTTATCAATTGGGCTTGTAGTGACACCTTTTATTCATCGACAATTGCATAAATGGCATC
>JAEYFY010000304.1 GCA_023454395.1 Pseudomonadota bacterium | reverse complement strand
TGGCACCTATTGGTATGATCTTAGGGATCAGTGGTGCTTTAGTTCAGTCTTATATGATTGCACGCTTTCCTTTTTTAGGGAATGAAACAGTCAATGCTTTATTAGTGAGTATCCGTTCTATTGCTGGTGTTGTGTTCGACAACATCCCTCTCTTGTTTGCAATGGGTGTGGCATATGGTATGAGCCACAAAGATAAGGGGATAGCGGTCTTTGCCTCTGTTGTCGGCTATTTAACCTTGATAAGTACTATCAATATCTGGCTGGTATTGACAGGAAAGCTTGCTGATCCTGCGATTATGACGCAAGTAGGGCAAATCAAGGTACTTGGTATACAAACCATGAATATCAGTGCCGCAGGGGGGATTATCACGGGATTAATTGCCGCATGGGCAACGGATAAATTCTACAACCTTGAATTACCAACGGCATTCGCCTTCTTCTCAGGAAAAAAATCTGTCGCCATTATTATGGTCGGATTGATGATAGGCGTAGGCGCATTATTGCCATTTATTTGGGAAGTCTTAGTCATGGGCTTAACTAAGCTCTCGGCGGTCTTCTTAAGCCCTGTCGGACCTTTCTTTACCGCAGGTGGTGAGCGTCTGTTTATTCCATTTGGTTTACACCATGTCTGGAACGTTCTGTTTAGATTTACCGAAGCCGGTGGTTCTTATGTCATTGAAGGTCAAACCTATGTGGGTGTGGTGCCTGCAATGACAGAAGTGTTATTCAACCAAGGGCCAAGTAGTGAATATTGGGCAATGATGCCAAGCCTAACGCGCTTTATGGCTCAACAACAAATGTTGGTGACGCTGTTCCTGTTCCCTGCGATTGCATTAGCAATTTATAAAACCTCGAAGAAAGAAAATCGCGCTGAAGTTAAATCGATGTTGGTGACGATGGTCTTAACGGCAATGTTGGGTAACGTTACCGAACCACTTGAATTTACCTTCGTCTTTATCGCCCCGTTACTCTACTTAATTTACGCGATTATCGTCGGTATTGGCGCTGTTCTGCTCTCTTTTGCTGGGGTTGCGATTGGTTATATCCGAGGCACCGTCTTTGACTTCACTATCTTTGGATTACTGTACGAACACACTAACTGGATCTTCTTAGTGCTGATTGGTAGTGCGCTGGCTGTTGTCACCTACTTTATTTTTTACTGGGCTATCGTCAAATTTGATATCAAAACCCCGGGTAGAGAAGAATCAAGCAATATGAAAAATACGCTAATCAAAGAAAAACGTTATGGCGAAATTGCAGAAATTCTTATTCAAGCGTTAGGTGGCAAACAAAATATTCGTAATGTTGATAACTGTATTACGCGACTACGTATCGATATTAATGAAGTTAATCAAATAGATAAAGAGTTAATGTTAGAGTCTGGTTGTACGGCATTCTTCTTTCCGGCAGCAAACCATGTCCATGTCGTTTATGGCCCTAAAGTCGAATTTGTTCGCAATGCTGTTGATGAAGCAATGAAGAAATAAAAGGATATATGATGAGAGCGTTATACGATTCTAAAAGTAAAACAATCGACGATCGCGGTATAAAAAATCTGCTGTCTAATGAAGCAAAATATTCTACTTGGTTGATGTTTGAAGCCATGTTAGCGCAAGCGCAAGCTGAATACGGTTTTATTCCACAGTCTGCCGCAGATGAAATTAAAGAAAAGGCGATTATTGAGAATATCGATTTTGAAGAGATGAACCGTATTTATCAAAAAATCGGTCATGGCTTTGTGCCTTTCTTAAAAGTACTGGTAAATGCATGCTCTGAAGAGAGTGGTAAATATGTACACTACGGCATTACCACTCAAAATATACAGCAAAGTTCACAGCTGTATATGATGAAAACGGTACACGATAAGTTCATGTTATTGCTAAGCGAGATCATCGAAAACTTATCAAATCTTGCTGAAAGAACCAAACATATGGTGATGGCAGGTAGAACGCACGGTCGTCATGCTATTCCGATTACTTATGGCTATAAAGTATCTGTTTGGATCAGCGATTTTATTGATTGCTACCAGCGTATGAAAGAGTGCGAAAAGCGTGTATTCACTATTATGATGGGTGGTGCGGTAGGTGCTTTTAACTCCATGCCTGAAGTGGGAATGAAAGTACAAAAACGCGTTGCTGAATTAGTGGGTATGCAAGCAATGGAAGTGCCATCACGTAACCTTAGTACGCATAAATTAGAGTACATGATGAACTTGGCATTGATGGCAAATATCTGCCATAAAATTGGTGAAGAAGTGTATAGCACCACATTAGAAGAGATTGCTGAGGTTTCTGAAGGATTTACAAAAGGCACTGTGGGCAGTAGCACGATGCCTCATAAAATTAATCCCAAATTAGCCAAAGGTATTATTGCTAACTCACAAAAACTTTACTCATTACCGAATGTGGGGATGTATTCTGCGGTAAGACCTTATGAAGGTGACAGCAGCTCTTATATGTTATTCGATGGCTTAATTGAAGAAGCCTTAGAATTAACAACAGAAATTCTCTTAAGAACAGAAGAGCTTTCAAGAACTATCGTTCCTCATGAAGAGAGAATGCTACATAACGTGATGAGAAATAAAGGTTTAGATAATACCGAATACGTTATGATGAAAATGGCAGAAAAATTAGGGAAAGATAAAGCGCACTCACTGTTATATGAAGAAGCCATTAAAACGGCAGCAGACGGTGAAGATTTTTACACTAACCTAATGAAGAATGAAACTATTACTGCCGCCTTTAATGCAGATGAAATTAAGGCAATGCTTGATCCTCGTTCTTATATCGGTTTATCCGTTGAACTTGCTGAAAAAGAAGCAAAACGTGGATTAGTGATTTCTCAAGAAATTAAACAAAGTTATAAATAAGTAGTAAAGACCATCAAGTATCCATAAATAAATCATTATCAGTTTAAGTCGAGAGCCACTTATTTGAGTGGCTCTTTTTTGTTGAGAGTTAACCAATTAAACCATGCACTAAAATAATACCGATACAAATAGGACCGATATAACGCCATACTAATAATAAGCTTTGACGTTTTAATCCCGTGATATTTTCAGGAATAAATGCATTCGCTCTGCGTGACCAACCAAAGATTAAACACATTGCGATACCAAACAGTGGCATTAAAATATTAGACGTCAGGTAATCCAACAAATCGAAGACTGTTTTGCCTCCCAGAGTCACATCACTCATAGGTCCAAAAGATAATGACACGGGAATACCCATCAACATAATAGAAGCGGTAACCACTAATCCAGCACGACGACGAGTCCATTGAAAACGCATTTGTACGTAAGCGACAATATGTTCTAGTAATGAAATTGCAGAGGTTAACGCTGCCATTAACAACAAGACAAAGAACGTCACAGCTAAAATATTACCACCAGGCAAGTTGGCAAAATAAACTGGCATAGTCATAAAGGTTAAACCGGGGCCAGCATTAGGCTCTAAGCCTGCGGCAGATAATGCAGGAAAAATCATTAATCCGGCAAGTACACACACCATACAAGACAAAATAACTACCCACATACTGGAGTTAGCGATGCCTTTATTATCTGCTAAATAAGCACTGTAAGTGATGTGAATACCTAAACCGATAGACAGTGAGAAGAAAGCCAACCCTAATGCATCTAATACGCCTTGAGGCGTTAACTTACTGAAATCAGGGTATAAAAATAATTTTAAACCTTCAGACGAACCGGGTAAGCTGATGCCGACAATAATCAATAAAATCATAATGATAAATAACATTGGCATCATGATTTTGACAGCTTTTTCTAATCCACGTTGTACACCAGCTAAAACCACAAAACAGGTTAATCCCGCAAAGACAAGGTGAGCCAAAATAGGCCATAAAGGATCACTAATAAAGCGGGTAAAAATACCTGTTAATTCAGCGCTATCTGTAATATTTAACTGACCTGTTGCCGCCATAACGGTATAGCCAATTGTCCAACCACCGACAACGCTATAGAAGCTATAAATACACCATGAACTGAATACACCAATAACGCCGATAATGACCCAATTACGTCCCATCATTCTTTTAAATGCGTTAACGGCTTCAGCGTGTGTGCTACTGCCTAAGATATTTTCAGCCAGTAATACCGCAAGCCCGATAATAAAACTGAATAATAAGAAGACGATTAAGAATGCGCCACCTCCATTATTGGCAGCGACATAAGAAAACTTCCAGATTGCGCCAATACCGATTGCAGAGCCTGCGGCTGCTAAGATATGACCTACACGAGATGTCCATTGCTGGCTCATTTTGCCCCCTGAGTTATCGAATGAGTGATAGAGGCGATTGCCATACAGTGGCTTATTGGTAAGACGTTGTAACTCATCATCCTAATGGTGAAACTAAACATCGTAGAACTCCCCTAAAAAATCAGTTCCACCAGTAGGTTACAAATAAAAAAGCCACCTGACTGGTGGCTTTTGCAAAAAAATGAACGCGCTCGGCCACCTAACGAAGGAGTAGTAGGTTTAGGCCTAAAAGTCGGTTATTTGTGTTCATATTCATTTTTTTGCTCTTTATTGAAATGGATATCATCGCAATGCAATATGAAATATTGTTTTTCAAAATGCGTATTTATTATTTATATCATAAATTCAAACTAAAGAAATAAATTTTATTAGAATTCAGTGTTAATTTTTATTTCTAAATGTTTATCTGGTTCCAATAACTGAAAGCTGTAATAAGTTATAGAATTAACCTGATTTGTGTAAGGTGAGCATCGGCAAAAATGTCGAAACGATTATTAAACATTATTTTATTTTTATATCTTATTGATTATTAATAAATTATTAATTGGCATAATTCCTGCTTAGTTGAAAGTTCTTTATGACTCTTTTACTCCCTAGTTAGGGGAAAGGATATCAAATGAACAAAATCAACTCCGTCTGTCCTTATTGTGGCGCTGGCTGCAAAATCAATCTCTGTGTCGAAAATGGTCGCATAATCAAAGCCGAAGGTGCCAATGGAGTCACCAATCAAGGCGAACTTTGCTTAAAAGGGCTATATGGTTGGGATTTCCTTAATGACAACAAATTGCTGACAGCCAGAATTCATGAGCCGATGATCCGCCGACAAAAAGGGGCTGGTTTTGAAATTGTGAGTTGGAATGAAGCTATTCAATTTACGGCAAAAAAATTACTGGAAATAAAAGAAAAATACGGTGCGAAATCCATCATGTGTACGGGATCTTCTCGTGGTACAGGGAATGAAACCAACTTTGTGATGCAGAAATTTGTGCGTGCAGTATTAGGTAATAATAATGTCGATTGTTGTGCGCGTGTTTGCCATGGACCTTCTGTTGCTGGTTTGCAAGAAACATTAGGTAATGGTGCCATGAGCAACTCTATTGCTGATATTGAAGACTCAGATTGCTTATTAGTGTTTGGCTATAACTGTGCAGATTCTCATCCTATTGTGGCGCGTCGTGTGGTTAAAGCGAAACAAAAGGGTGCCAAAATTATCGTTTGTGATCCTCGTAAAATCGAAACCGCCAAAATTGCTAACCAATATTTACCATTAAAAAATGGTACTAATATGGCGTTAGTCAATGCCTTCGCATACACGCTAATTGATGAAGATCTTTATGATAAAGACTATGTGAGCCAATACACAGAAGGCTTTGAAGAATATAAAAAACAACTCTCAGACTATAGCCCTGAAGCTGTGCAAGATATTGTCGGCATTCCTGCTATTGAAATTCGTAAAGCAATGCGCACTTATGCGGGCGCTAAAACGGCCACTATTATGTGGGGAATGGGCGTCACACAGTTTGGTCAAGCGGTTGATGTGGTAAAAGGGTTATCAGGTCTTGCTTTATTAACAGGGAATTTAGGTAAACCGCATGTGGGGGTTGCACCCGTTCGTGGACAAAATAATGTTCAAGGTGCCTGTGATATGGGCGTTTTACCGAATATGTTTCCGGGATACCAGTATGTCACTGACGAAGAAACCCGTAAAAAATTTGCACAAGCATGGAATATTCCTGTTGAACAACTCGATCCAGATGTGGGATATCGCATTACCGAAGTCCCTCATTTAGCCATTGAAGGTAAGGTGAAAGCCTATTACATCATGGGTGAAGATCCACTCCAAACAGAGGCAGATTTAGGCTTAGTGAGAAAGGGCTTTGAAGCGCTCGATTTTGTGGTAGTTCAAGATATCTTTATGACCAAAACAGCAGAGCAAGCGGATGTGATTTTACCATCAACTAGCTGGGGTGAACATGCGGGTATCTTTACGTGTGCTGATAGAGGCTTCCAACGTTTTGAAAAAGCCATTGAACCTAAGGGCAATGTAAAACGAGATTGGGAGATCATCAGTTTACTCGCCACTGAAATGGGCTATCCGATGTCTTATGAAAATAACGAAGAGATCTGGAATGAAGTTAGAGCATTATGCCCACTGTTTTTTGGTGTCACTTATGAAAAATTGGCAGGCTTAGCGCATATTCAATGGCCTTGTACCGATATTGAAGATAAGGGAACGCCTTATTTGTATTCTGGTAACCACTTCACCACACCATCAGGTAAAGGTAAGTTGTTTGCGACACCGTGGCGCGCACCGGCTGAATTACCTGATGCGGATTATCCGATGATCCTATCAACCGTGCGTGAAGTTGGGCATTACTCATGTCGCTCCATGACAGGTAACTGTAAAGCATTGGCATCATTAGCCGATGAACCAGGTTATGTCCAAGTTCACCCTGATATTGCTCAAAAAGCGGGGATTCGTGATCAGGAAATTGTCTGGGTTGAATCTCGTCGCGGTAAAGTGATGTCACGCTGTAATGTAAATGAAACCATTAATAAACAAGCCATTTATATGACCTATCAATGGTGGATTGGTGCGTGTAATGAACTGACTCAGGATAATCTTGATCCGGTATCAAAAACACCTGAAACCAAATATTGTGCGGCTAAAGTGATTAAAATTGATGATCAAAAATGGGCAGAAAGCCAAGTTTCTCAACATTATCACACCATGAGAAGCCGTTTAATTAACTTAGTAGAGCAAGCAAAAACAGTGGCACATTAAGTTGAGCGTATATTAACAATAGAAATGGAGGCCATTAAGCCTCCATTTTTTTCTCACATTTATGTTATAGAAACAAAAGCGGTTTATTATTTTTGGTTTAATTTGCTTTCAGCTTCTTTTTTTTCTTCTTCTAGAATCTCACGATACCAACGCGGGTGATGTTTTTTCGCCCAACCACGCGTTACCCAGCCTTCAATCATGCTACGAATTGAACCTTTTACCCAAAACGCGGCGTAAGCATGAACAATCACCGTAATGATCAGTAAAATGGCAGACAGTGAGTGAGCCAGCAAAGCAATGCGAATAACAGGAATAGAGAAATAATCGGCAAAATAAGGTCGCCAAATAATTATCCCACTAATGGTCAAAACAATAAGGCTGAGACTTAATGTCCAATAAATTCCTTTTTGACCTAAGTTGTAATGCCCAATATCGCCAGCTTCTTCATTTTGCAGCACTTTATGGATATTTTTTGCCCACACTAAATCATCTTTATCAACAGAGTTATACTTGAAGTATCTAAAAAACATAAAGATAAAGAAAAACACCATCGCAACACCCGTAAATGGATGCAGTAAACGCGAAAGTTGCGGTGTACCTAAAATATTCATAAACCAATTTAGAGATGGGAAGAAAAAGCCCAGCCCACTAAAGGCGGTAAAGACAAAGAAAATCGCCACGACCCAGTGATTGATTCGCTCTGAGGCCGTATGACGAAGGATTTTATCGCTCTTCTTCTTCATTATTTCTGCTCCTCTTTGTTCACTGAATTTTGTGATGCTTCCATCTCTTTTTGCGCCTCTTCTTCATCTTCTTCGGTGGTATGGTTAGGACCAATACCTAAATAATGGAACATTGCCCCCGCAAAGGTGGCTGCAAAACCTACAGCGGCTAATGGCTTCCAAATGCCTTTCCAGAATTTCACTGTTGAGCTAATTTCTGGGTTTTCTGGTAAACCATGATACAAGTTAGGTCTATCCGCATGATGAAGAACATACATCACATGAGTTCCGCCAACGCCTTGTGGATCGTATAAACCGGCTTTGTCATAACCTCGTGTATTGAGTTCAGCAACACGCTCATTTGCAAGATGCGTCATGGCCTCTTTAGAGCCAAAATGAATGGCACCAGTAGGACAGGTTTTTACACAGGCAGGCTCTTGACCGACTTCAACACGATCAACACAAAGTGTGCATTTGTAAGCGCGATTATCTTCTTCATTAATACGAGGGACATCGAAAGGACAACCCGCAATACAGTAGCCACAACCAATACAGTGCTCTGATTGGAAATCGACAATACCGTTAGCGTATTGCACAATAGCTCCTTCTGATGGGCATGCTTTTAAACAGCCCGGATCAGCACAGTGCATACAGCCATCTTTACGAATTAACCATTCCAGTTTGCCATTTTCTTCTACTTCAGAAAAACGCATCACTGTCCACGACTTAGCCGTTAAATCCATTGGGTTATCGTAAACACCAACGTTAAGACCAACTTTATCGCGAATGTCGTTCCATTCAGAACAGGCAACCTGACAGGCTTTACAGCCAATACACGTTGTCACATCGATAAGTTTTGCTACCTCTTCCTTAAAGTCACGTACCTGAGGTGCTGGCGTCAGGGAATTGGTTGCAGAACGACGAATAATATCTTGAGATTGTAATGACATCAGTTTCCCCTTATGCCTTTTCGATATTAACTAAAAACGCTTTATATTCAGGTGTGAATGAGTTTGCATCACCCACTGATGGCGTTAATGTATTGGCAAGGAAACCTTTGCGAGTCGCACCCTCAAAGCCCCAGTGACAAGGAATACCGATAGTATCGACAACTTTGCCATTAATCGTCAGTGGTCTAATACGCTTAGTGACAACGGCTTTGGCTTTGATATAGCCACGTTTAGCACTGACTTTAACTTCATCGCCTGCCACGATGCCTTTACGGGAAGCAAGATGCTCGCCAATTTCGATAAACTGATCCGGCTGTGCAATGGCATTGATTAATGAGTGTTTGGTCCAATGACGGAATAATTCAGTAATCGAATAGGTTGTAGCAACATAAGGGAATTCATCAGCTTTACCTAAATGTTCTGCATCATAACTGTATAAACGCGCGACAGGGTTACGAGAGACGTTCGGGTGCAAAATATTCTCTTCTGTTGGTGATTCAAACGGTTCGTAGAATTCAGGGAATGGACCATCAGCCATTTTATCAACAGCAAATAAGCGTCCCATACCTTCGGGTTGCATAATGAATGGACCTACACCGCTATTTGGTGCTGCATTGTTATAGTCTGGTACATCAGGGCCAACCCATTGATTACCATTCCATTTGATAAGCTGGCGTTTTTCATCCCATGGTTGACCTTGTGGATCAACAGATGCACGGTTATATAACACGCGACGGTTTTGCGGCCATGCAAAAGCCCAACCTGGCGTACAACCTAAGCCTGATGGATCTGCATTATCACGGTTCGCCATTTGGTTGCCTTTTTCAGTCCAACAACCGGAATAAACCCAACAGAAACTGGCGGTTGAGCCGTCTGATTTAAGCTGGTGGAAACCGTCAAGTTGTTGTCCTTTTTTAAACAACAATTTGCCTGCATCATCATAAATATCACGCATGGCTTGACCATTCGCTTCTTTCGCCACTTCTTCAGGCTGTGGATCGTAAGGGTCAACGTAGTTCCAAGACAGATTCATTACAGGCTCAGGGAAAACACCGCCTTCTTCACGATAAAGCTCGCGCAGACGCATTAACAAATGCCCTAAAATTTTACCATCATGCCATGCTTGTGCTGGTGGTTTAGCGCCAGCCCAGTGCCATTGTAACCAGCGACCTGAGTTTGCAATCGAGCCATTTTCTTCCGCAAAACACGATGAAGGTAAACGGAAAATTTCAGTTTGAATATCTTTTGGTGAGACTTCATTCATCTCGCCGTGGTTTTGCCAAAAATTAGAGGATTCAGTCACTAACGGATCAATGACAACCATATATTTCAGCTTAGCTAATGCGGCACTGCATTTGTTTTTATCCGCAAATGCAGCTAATGGGTTAAAACCTTGAACGATATAACCATTCATTTTGCCATCGACCATCAACTGGGTTTGCGCCATGATATCGTAGCTTTTATCCCATTTTGGTAACCAGTGATAACCCCACTCATTACTTTCTGTCGCGCTATCTCCCCAGAAGCTTTTTAGTAAACTAATAAAGAAATCAGGGGTTCTTTTCCAGTAGTTAACTTGGTCTGCAACAACCGTTTTTGGTGTTACTTGGGATAAGTAAGTCTCTAATGAAGTCTGCTTTTCATTAGGCAGAGGCATATAACCCGGTAGGTTTAATGATAATAAACCCAGATCACTATAACCTTGGATATTAGAGTGCCCACGTAACGCATTGACGCCACCACCCGGCATACCCACGTTACCGAGTAATAACTGGATCATACCCGCAGCACGAATAGTTTGCGCACCACCAGTATGGTGAGTCCAACCTAGGGCATAAAGAATGGTAGAGGTTCTGTCTTTTACGCTGGTAGACGCAAGTGCTTCACAGATATAAGCAAAGTCTTCTAATGGCGTACCACAAAGCGTGGTGACAATTTCAGGGGTATAACGTGAGACGTGCTGTTTTAAAAGACTCCACACACAACGAGGATGTTGCAGTGAATCATCTCTTAATGCCAAGCCATTTTCATCAAGTTCATAATGCCATGAGGTTTTATCATAGCTTTGGTTTTCTTTATCAAATCCACTGAAAAGACCTTCATCAAAGCTATAATCATCACGCACAATGAGAGGTGCATTTGTATAGGCTTTGACATATTCATGCTGAATTTTATTGTGTTTAATTAGGTAATTAATTACACCTAATAAAAAGGCAGTATCAGAGCCAGCACGAATAGGAGAGTAGAGGTCGGCAACGGAAGCACTACGGTTAAAACGGGGATCGACAACGATAACCTTCGCATTGTTCTTAATTTTAGCTTCGATAACCCATTTAAAACCAACGGGGTGCGCTTCAGCAGGGTTACCACCCATGATCAGCACAACGTTAGCGTTTTTAATATCAACCCAGTTATTGGTCATTGCACCACGACCAAAGGTTGGCGCTAATGCAGCAACTGTTGGTGCATGGCAAAGTCTCGCCTGACAATCGATAGCAATCATGCCTAATGAGCGAGAAAATTTATTATCTAAAATACCTGTTTCATTACTGGCGGCAGATGAACAAAGCATACCGGTTGTTAGCCAACGGTTAACTTCTTGCCCTTTCTCATTATGGGTGACAAAGTTTTCATCACGGTCTTTTTTCATTAAACGGGCAATTTTATCAATCGCTTCATTCCATGAGATGCGTTCCCACTTATCAGAGCCAGGTCTACGATATTCAGGATATTTCAGGCGATTTTCACTATGGATATAATCAACAAGACCTGCTCCTTTCGGACATAAAGAGCCGCGGCTAACAGGATGATCAGGGTCACCTTCAATGTGATAAATACTTTTATCGACATTTTTTGCACCATCCCCAAGGCTATACATCAAAATACCGCAACCCACAGAGCAATAAGTACAGTTATTACGGGTTTCTACAGAACGTAACAGTTTATATTGACGAGAGCTTGCCGCAGCTTCTGGCGAAAAACCAAGTAATGCAGCAGAAGTACCAGCCATACCGCCAGCACAAATCTTAAAGAACGATCTCCGACTGATTTGCATCAGAGTCTCCTTGTAAATTGATAAATAACACCCGTACCGGGCGTTTAAAAAACGTCCAGTAAAGATACGATTTCATTTTTCAATCATTCAAGACAGACCTGAGTATCGTTTTGTGAACTCAATGTGATGAACTACTACTTAAAATGACGTTGGTGATTATAACGAGGAAAAAAAATAAATCCATACTAACAATGCGGATACAAATTATATTAAAAAATAACAATTTAGTTTGATTTTCGTCATGTTAAATAACTAATTTTTCAATTAGCACACAAGATGAAAATGCGTCTTAAATCGATTAAAAAGGTGTTTGAAATAAAACTCCATTTTTACCTTTGTTATGAAGATTTTTTACTGTAAAACTTGATTTTAAATGCCACTCAAACCAAAGTACGAGTGACTATTTTATTCTTAATTAAGGTGTGCGGATGGCATATGAATTCCTGACACAAGCAACGCTCAAAAAATTGGCAACAGGTGAAACTTGGCAACGACAAGTTAATGATGAAAGTATTTTTGATGTCAGCTTAAATGCGGGACAATTAATGATTGGTCAGCCTGAAATTGAGGAAAGCTTTATTCCCTTTAGCCAGAAGCTAATGGCTTATTGTGAGCCGCTTGCACTTAAGTTTCCATTTATTGAATTTGCTCAGTCACAGGAATTTCATTCCACATTATTAACGATTTCTAATCAACAAAATGAACAGTTTAAACAGCAACAACCCATATTATTGGCATGGTGCCATGAGATTGCCCAAATCTTTAATCAAACAAAACGAATTGAAATTTCATTTAATAACGTTGTGTTAACGTCTAATGGTAGTGTGATATTAACGGGTGTTTCAAAGGAATTAGAACAATTTAGACAAAAGGTTTATCAGCAGATCCCCATCGATAGCACTCTTCATAAAAATATTATTCATATCACGCTTGGGCGATTATGTGAAAATACGTCATCAGCAAAAATGAAGTCGCTTTATAATGAGTTAGAGCAGAGCCGATCATCATTAATGTTTTATGATATTAATACCTCTATCGTTATTCGACATCCAAAATTTGTGGTGAGTAAAGGATCACTTTCATCTGAAGTGCAATTAGGTTTAACGATGCAGTTTAATCAGTTATGGCCATTTAGGTGTTATTAATAGTAAATATTCAATAGTCTTTTTCTTTTTGTGACTAAAGCGATATGGCTAATTGGTATATAATCCGGCAATTCTTTTTATTTGGATAATGTACTTGAATTATGAATGTAAAATATCGCGCTGATATTGATGGTTTAAGGGCTATTGCTGTCATTCTGGTTATTCTTTTTCATTTGGATAATCGCTTAATCCCTTCAGGATTTATTGGTGTTGATATCTTCTTTGTGATCTCAGGTTTTTTGATCTCGCTGATAATTAAAACTTCATTGTCACAAGATAATTTTTCCTTTCGTGATTTTTATAATCGTCGATTATGGCGATTACAGCCACTTTATCTTGTTGTATTAATTGCAACACTCGTGATATCAGGGCTTTTTTATCTCCCTAACGATTTCTTAGATATTACAAATAGCGAAAAATACGCTTCGGCCTTTCTCTCTAATAAATATTTTGCGAGAGCGACAACCAGCTATGCGGCACAAGATGCGCTCTTTTTGCCGTTATTACATACGTGGTCTTTAGCAATAGAGTGGCAATGGTATCTTTTCTTACCGTTTGCACTTTATTTTCTGCATAAAATTAATGTAAAAGGCAGCATTAATCATTTTTATTGGGTGGCGTTAGTCACTGTTATTTCATTTTTTTTGGTGTTTTTTTACCAAAAAGACCAACCGAAAAATTACTACTATTTTAGTACGCGGATCTTTGAATTTATGTTGGGTGTATGTGTTGCTTACTTCCCAACAAAGATAAAACCTCACCGAAGAATAAATGATGTTATTAGCTTAATTGCGCTAGGTTTGATTGCTTGGGTTGCATTTCAAAACGATATTATTGCAGGTTATCCGAATATTAATACGTTGTATGTTTGCCTTGGTGCGGCACTCATTATTTATACTGGACAGCATGAAAGTATTATTAAAAAAATACTTTCATTAAGACCAATCGTGATCGTGGGATTATTATCTTACTCTCTCTATTTATGGCATTGGCCATTATTTGCAGTTGCACGTTATATTGGTGTGTTCAATACAGAACTACAAAAAGGAACACTATTAGCAGTAACCTTATTGCTCTCAATAACCTCTTATTTGTTTATTGAAAAACCGCTTAGAAGAAAGCGTTTAACCTTTAAATATTCCATCACACTTTTGTTAATTATTCCTATCTTATGCACTTTAGGGCTAAATGCACTCAATGAAAAATATCACGGTATTGGAGCAAGGCTTGGGCAAAATTACGTTAATTTAGAAGCTAAGTTGAATCAGTTTGATTATCCTAATCGAACTAAATGTATGAATTTTGAAGCCTCTGATCCAGATAAAATGTGCCATATTGGTGAAGTGGGAAGCCAGAGAAAAGCGTTTTTATTTGGTGATTCTCATGCAAATCATTATTGGGGCTTTATGGATATTTTAGGTAAAGACGCCAAAATAGATGTATATGCACAAGCCACGTCATCGTGTATTACGCTCCCTAATATTTATCTTTATGACTGGTCTAATCATAAAAATACCGTTTATCAACGTTGCTATGATCAGACAGCAAAATATTATCAACTTATTAAGAATAGTAACTTTGATTATGTAATATTTGGGCAAGTCTGGAATAACTATGCATCAAATCATGTCATTAATAAGCTAGGTGATGTTAGAACCGTCGAAGAGTCTCGTAAACGCGTTGAAAAAGCGATGCGTGAAGCGCTTGATATTATTATTGCCACAGGCGCTAAACCCGTTTTTATTAAAACAGTCAATTTTATGCCAAGTGGTTTTATGACCTGTTTTTATGAAAATGCAAAATTAAGAAAAGACTTTGCAGATAATAACTGTAACCCCAAAAACTATAAAGGTGAGGGAAATACATGGATGGATCAGTTATTCGTTAAATTAAAACAGGATTATCCAACTTTAATTATCATCGATCCTAAAGATGTTCAGTGTGATAAAAATATCTGCTTAACCGATATAGAAGGTGTGCCGGTTTATCGTGATGTAGGGCATATTACAGATTATGCTTCAACAATCTTTGGCATGATGTATCTAGAACGTTTTGGTAATCCGCTAGTCATCAAAAATCCTTAATATGACCATCAATCGGTCATCAAATTAATAAAAAGGGCGCTTTATCTTAGATAACCGCCCTTTTTATTTTTGAATATACTAATGATCTAAAGAAACAGAATGAACATGTTCAAGCTGTTTTAATGAGCAATAAAATTCAGGTAAGGTAATTTTTTGCCTAACTAACAGCTTCAAATTTACTTCAACGCGCTCTTTTTTAATATCACGAATAGTCAGATTTTCAATTACGTCTTTATGACTTTTTAAATACTCAATTAAAAGAGGAACACCGCTTTCATGAGTAAATAACATACGTACTTTTATCTTACCTAAACGTTGGTTTTTCATTTGGAATAGCACCACTTGTGGGCTGAGTTGAATAGCCATAAAAAAGAGAAAAGTCACAATCATGGCATGCCAATAAAAACCAGAGCCACAGGCAATCCCCACACCCGCTGAAGCCCATACGATGGCTGCTGTTGTTAGACCTGAAATAGCATCATCACGTCGATGCAATATAACACCTGCGCCAAGAAAGCCGACACCACTGATAATTTGCGCTGCTAATCTCATGGGATCGCTACGAATATTGTCGGAGATATTGGCGTAATATTCTGCGGATTGAATAGAAACAATAGTTAATAAACAACTGGCAACGGCAATAATGACACAGGTTTTAAAACCGACAGGTTTTCCCTTTGATTCACGCTCTAAGCCAATAAGGCCGCCCAAAATAAAGGCGGCCAGTAATTTAGCGATACTTGAAAGTGATAAAGGGCCAATGCTGTCAACAAACTGTATTAATGCGTCCATGGTTTGCTCCTAACGTTGGCTTATTCCTTTATTTTAAAACTACGGTGTTGCAATACTTTCTTGTGCTTTTTTATCTTCGTTATTTTTCTTTTTACTCACATCATCTTTAAAGAAGAAGATAAAGAATATTGTCACAACAGCGGCAACGATTGCTGGGTATATCCAGAATGTTGACCATTGCGGTAATGCAGCATCGCCTGTTTCTGTTACGGTTGAATTAAAGATTTGACCACAAATAGTGGAAGCAAATAATAAGCCGAAACCATTAGAGACAATAAAACGTAAACCTTGTGCTTGAGCGCGGATTTCAGGTTTTGCTTTGCGGTCAACATAGATATCACCAGCGGTAAAGAAGAAGTCCCAACATAATCCCTGCAACATTAATCCGATGACGATAAAATAAAACTCTGTATTTACCGCTGCATAAGAGAAGAATATTGAGCGAATGATCCAGCTAATAGCCCCTAAAAGTAAGGTGATTTTGAAGCCAAACTTCATTAAGAAGAATGACAATACAAACATAAACAGAACTTCACAGGCTATACCTATTTGCATAATAGATGCTGCGTTATTAAAACCTAATGCTTTAATAAAAACGGGAATATAAGCGGAATAAGCTGTTTTTGGGATCATTAAAATAAAGATACTAAACATTAAGATAGCGAAATAACGATCTTTAAATAATGAAAGTGCATCTAAACATAAAATATCACGGGCAGAGAATGGCTTACCTTTCGCTTTAGGTGGCGTATTCGGTAAAGTAAAGCAGTAGAAACCAAGTAAAACACCCACAGCAGAAGCGATATACCAAGTCATCGTACTACCAGAGAAGCCCATTTCTCCTAATATAAATCCGATAGCCATAAAACCAAACGTACCGAATACACGAATAATAGGGAAATATTTCACGCCATTAATATGGGAGAAACTAATACTATTTGAGAGCGCAGTTGTTGGATAAAACAATAATCCAATAATGAAAATTAAGAATAAAGTCATGCCACTGTTTTGTGCTTCAATAAATTGAGGAACACAAATAATGACTGCGGCATTAATTAAATGGAGGATGCCCATGACTTTCTGCGAAGCAAAGAAACGGTCAGCGACCATACCAATAAATAAAGGGGAGATAATTGTCGCGACGCCTAATAAAGCGTAGGCATTACCAATAATGCTTGCCATACCATAGCTACTTAATACCAGCCCCATGGTCATATTCCACGCGCCTTGCATGAAATATTGCACAAACATCATAATCAGTAAGCGAGAGGTTATTTTCATATCCATCATCATTCTCCTCTTAATTTGTTTCTAACGTTAATCCGTCGTAGGCAACGCGGATATTGTGAGGAGCACAAACAGCTTCTAATTCATGGTGAAGCAATTTACCACTATGTGAAATATGCGAAACGGCAATTTGTGTATCTTGATGTAAACAACCTTGCTGTTGCAGTTTTTCTTTCGCTGCAAATACGGTTTCGAGGCTCATATGATTATCAGTACGATCTTTACCATTTAGCCCATAAGTACATTCAAACACAACGATATCAAGTGGTTTATTTTCTAACCATTTCCACGTTAATTCAGGGAACCAACCAGAATCGTGACCATAGAAAATAACCTTGCCATCTTTCTCAATATGATAAACATAGCAAAGTTCCCATTTCGCATGATTCGCGAGTAATGGCGTAATTTTATAACCGTTTCTTTCTACCGTAACAAAAGGAATTAAGCAGTGGAAAGCAAAACGCGCTTTGCTGTAACCGGGTAAAACTTCGATACAACCATTAATTGCGCGATCATTACCAAAAATATGAAGAGGATGGTTAATTTCAAAACCATAACCTTCCATGCGGCTAAACAGATCGCCAACATTGAAATGATCAGGATGCGTATGAGTGAATAGAAGGCTTTCAAAACGGGTAGCATCCATTCCATCGCGCATTAGTTGGTAGCTAAATGTAGGTGATACGTCGATTAACATAATGTCATCAACAATGGCAGAAGAGTGGGTTCTGATATCTTTCCCACCAAGTTCTCTTGCTTTCAGGCAGTGTTCACAACGGCAGAAGGGATTGGGTATGCCTTCTGAGGCAGCCGTCCCTAAAAAATGAAGTTTCATAAGAAATCCCCTTATCCTATTGTTTTATTATGATTTTATT
>JAEYFY010000298.1 GCA_023454395.1 Pseudomonadota bacterium | reverse complement strand
GGCAATATCCATGTGATCAACGATACACATAGAGCCGCCATTCCTGACCATAAAAGGTATCCTGCTGTTCCTAACATTTCTGTAATTAACAGCAAGCCACCAAGACAAAGCCAGAAAAGTGCAGGTTGAGCACTAATCCATTCAATCATAATTAATTGCTCTTGTTGCCAGAGTCACTTTTTTTGGTATTGAGTAATTCAGAAATACCGCCAATCGCACCCATGAGATTACTTGCCTCTAATGGCATCATAATAACTTTACTGTTATTAGCTGAACCAATTTGAGACAATGCATCAGTATATTTTTGAGCAACAAAGTAGTTAATGGCTTGCATATCACCTTTTGCAATGGCTTCAGACACCATTTGTGTTGCTCTGGCTTCTGCTTCTGCCGCACGTTCACGGGCTTCTGCTTGTAAGAACGCAGATTGACGCTCACCTTCAGCCTTCAGTATTTGTCCTTGTTTCTCACCTTCAGCTTTTAAGATAGCCGCTTGACGAATACCTTCAGCTTCAAGAATGTCAGCACGTTTAGTACGTTCAGCTTTCATCTGCGCATTCATTGCAGAAATCAATTCTTTTGGTGGGCGGACATCACGAATTTCAATACGGGTAATTTTGATACCCCAAGGGTTTGTTGCATCATCAACAATCAGTAACAGGCGGCTGTTGATTTGGTCACGTTGAGAAAGAATTTCATCAAGTTCCATGGAGCCTAATACTGTACGGATATTCGTCAATGTTAAGTTGATAATCGCAAGTTCAAGGTTATTAACTTCGTACGCCGCTTTTACAGGATCGATGACTTGAATAAAGCAGACTGCATCAATGCTGACGTTGGCGTTATCACGAGAAATGACTTCTTGAGAAGGGATATCAAGTACTTGTTCCATCATATTGATACGGCGACCAATACGATCAACAAATGGTACGAGAATTTGTAGCCCTGGAGTCAAAGTTCGAGTGTAACGACCAAAACGTTCGACAGTCCACTGATAACCTTGTGGAACGGTTTTAACACCACATAAAACTAAAATAATAGCGAATAAGATGATAATACCAATGACTATTTCCATATACCTGTCCTAAGTCTGCTTTAATAAGAAGATAAAATTAATAAAGTAAAGAATACACCATGCGACGATATTTAGACGCTAAATTATCATTAGTACCTAAGGCCGATAGTATATCCATCAGGGTTTTCTTAACTTGTCCATCACCTGCATTTAGATCTTTTTTGATAAAGCTAAATAGCAACTCTAACGCTTCTTCGTTACGAGCAACTTCATGTAATTTTAGTGCAAGTTGAATGGCAAGATCAGTATTTTCAGGTTGTTGATTAAAATCGTTCTGTAACTGTTGAATTTCAGGCGTATCAGCAGCCTGTTTTTGTAATTCAATTTGCGCTAACAAACTATGGTAGTAACTGTCTTGATCTTGTAAAGGGATAGTAATTAACAGAGTTTGAGCTTCTTCATTTTTATTTAAAGAGATTAAAGCACCCACTAGCGCAAGTGTAATTTCGCTATTTTTAGGTGCGAGTTGATGCGCTTCTTTAAGCAGAGGTAAAGCTTCCTCTGTTTTTCCTTCAGAAAGTAATTGTGCCGCTTGTGCCGCTTTTAACTCTTCTGGTTTGGGTAATACATTGGCTAACACTTGGCGAATTACTTCTTCAGGTTGAGGTCCTTGGAAACCATCAACAGGGCGGCCTTCTTGTAAAATATAAACAGTTGGGATCGCACGTAGACCAAATTGTGAGGCAATCATTTGTTCAACATCACAATTTAATTTGGCCAAAATAAATTGATCAGCAAATTCGGCTGACAGTTTATCTAATGTTGCGCCAAGCTCTGCACAATGAGGACTACGTTCTGAATAGAAATACATCATGACGGGTTTAGTCATGGATTGTTCTATAACTTGTTGAATATTTGATTCATTCACATCAACAATATGTGCAGTTGCTAACATTAACTTGCCCCTTTTTGAGAGTTTTAAATATATATGCGATTTATAACGCTATTTTATTAATAAGTAAGGGTGATTCCTGAAAAATCAAGCCTTGCCACTCTGGCGACTGAGAATAGCATCCATTAAAGCATCAGGTAGAAAACGTTTTAGTATTTTGACGGCGTGAGTTAATAAGGTTACGGGATAACGTATCTTAGGTTTTGGGTTTTCTAAAGCATGAATAAGCTTTTTCACTACATCTTCAGGCGTTAATGTGAAACGACTCGCAATCCCCGGATTTTTTACCGGTTTATCTTTTTCGGCTTGAGCCACATTCTCAGTGAAACACGTTCGTATTGGACCTGGCTCGATTAAACTCACTTTAACACCTGTATGCGCTATTTCCATTCTTAGCGCGTCAGACCACGCTTCTACTGCATATTTACTGGCAGCGTAAGCTCCTCGACCAGAGGTTGAAATAATCCCCATTACAGAGCTAGTTTGAATAATTCTTCCTTCACCATGAGGTAACATTGCGGGTAGAAGTAATGTAGTAAGCTGATGTAAACCAAAAAAGTTAGTAGAAAACTGTTTTTCCATTTGTTGGCGAGTAATAGCATCTAATGGGCCATAAACACCAAATCCGCCATTATTAAATAATCCATATAAACGACCATTTGTTAGGCGAATTACTTCTTGTGCCGCATTTTCAACACTTTTCGGATCATCAAGATCAAGATGAATAGGTTCTAATCCCAGTGTTTCCATGCGTTCAAGGTCTTCGCCTTTACGGCAAGCTGCAAGAACTCGATAGCCTCTTTTCTTTAGTGCTTTTGCGGCACAGAGTCCTATTCCACTGGAACTTCCTGTAATCAATACCGTTTTTTGCATAATTTTACAATTAATCTCGTTTAATCTACGTCAACTACTGTCAGAATAGCCTAACGTGTTAAGTAAGGGGATAATGTTTCATCCATCCACTGCGCAATAAAAGGCTGAGCATCTTCATTGGGGTGTATGCTGTCATTTTGCATCCACTCAGGCTTATCAGCGATTTGCTCCATATAAAAGGGAAGCAGAGGAAGCGCATTATCTTCAGCGAGTTTTGGATAGATCGCTGAAAATGATTGTGTATAACGTTTACCATAATTAGGTGAAATCATTATTTGCATAAAAAGTGGCGTTGCACCGGCATCTTTTACTTGTGTAATGATGTTTTGTAATGCCTCTTTTGTTTGTG
>JAEYFY010000275.1 GCA_023454395.1 Pseudomonadota bacterium | reverse complement strand
TAATAAATAATTGCTTTATACTCGAAGTGTTAACTTAATCATATAAGATTCAATCATTATAATATTGTTATATACAAGGCGCTATTATGCTTGAAACTTCTTTAGTTGTTTTTACAATTGCTTTACTTGGTATGATCTCACCAGGTCCTGACTTTTTTCTCGTTGTAAAAAATGCTGCACGTTATCAACGTTCTGCGGCAATGATGACTGCAATGGGAATTGTGGCTGCATTACTTGTGCATATGTCATATTGTGTTGCAGGTATTGCCGTTCTTATCACAACAACACCTTGGCTCTTTTCTATTTTGAAATATGCGGGTGCTGTTTATTTGCTATGGATTGGTTTTCAAAGCTTACTGTCAAAATCTAATCATTCGATTGATGAAAAAGCTGCACAACATTCACAAATCAGTTTTAAGAAAGCCTTTATGCAAGGTTTTCTCTGTAATTTACTCAATCCTAAAGCCACGTTGTTCTTTCTTGCCGTTTTCACTCAAGTATTAAGTGTCGATTCAAGCATCGGTGAAAAATTGTGGTATGCCTTTATTATTTGGGGATTAGCTATCGTTTATTGGCCTTTGCTTGTTTTATTAATTCAAAGTGCTCCAGTAAGAAAAGTGCTCAATAAAATCCAAAAAAGTATTGATAAAGTGCTAGGTGTAGTACTGATTGGTTTGGGAATTAAAGTGGCGTTGAGTTAAGCTGTAAAATATCATATAGCCATAAGCTATATGATATTATTTTATTCAAAATAAAATGATAAGTCATTTAATGTATTTTGATTAAACCGTAGATAACTATTAATATTAGTTTCATTAAGTTTTAGCTCATTAATAGTATTTTTAATGTATGATGCTTTGTTTCTATTCTCCCCTTTGTATTCTTCAAAAATTAATTTTATTTTTTCTTTATATATATCATTACTATTATCAAAAATTTCATACACCTCAAAATCAAAATCAATTGATTTTTTATCGTTCATCATGGCTTCTTTCATATAGGATGGTAATAATACTTTCAAATTATCACCAATTATCTTTATCTTTTCATTATTTCCAAAACTATTAAGATTCACTTTAATCTTTTCCAAGGTATTTTCTAGTTTTAATAGAAACACTTCATTTCTCATTTCCTTTTCTTTTAAAACATGAATAAACTTAATTAGATTGATAATAGATTCTTCTTTATTTACTTTGTTAATTTTTTTCAGATCACTGATATTATTTATTGTTCTAATTTTATTCTCTTCACTTTTCCCATCATCGTAAATAAGATCCAGTAATTTAAAAATACTCTCCTTATAAAAAAGATCATTTCTTGATATAAATTTAAACTTTTCCTCATTATCAGTTTTCTTTAATATATCTTCATTCTTTTTATTTTCTATCGAACACATCAATTTATTTAAAATTGAATACAACAACAAGAAGTCACCTCTTGTTTTTATATTATTTTTCAAATATTTATTAATGAATTCATTTTTATCTATATCACTTTTCATCCTTCTTTGTAAAAACGAGGAAATTTTATTATTAAGATTATAATAATCTATTGTAATTCTATTAGAATTTATAACTTTCTTATTTTTTAATGAGTTTAAAAAGTAGAAGTTATTTACTTTTTCATATTCACTATTTTTTAAAATCGAATTACAACTTGTTTTAATATTTATTATTTCCTTTATAAAATCAAAAATCCTTTGAAAAAAACCACTTTTCTTATATGAAAGAATAAAACTTCTATTTACATTATCAATTTTATCAATTAATTTTTTTATGCCACGATCACCATTTCCCTTTTCTCCTTTATGATGAATAATATATTTTATATCTTTTAAAGTAGTATTATTAATAGTAATCATAACATCTCCTTTTTTATCACTTAAAAATAAAACAACAATATTAATTTTAATACAAAAAAAAAGCCCTTATAACTAAGGGCTTTAAATATTAAAAAATAAATTTAGAAATTAATTTTTAGTGTTGCATTGATACCACTGGAGCTTACATCACTATTATATTGACCTTGGTAAGACAATCCGAACGTGGTTGATTTACTTAATTGCGCATCAACACCTAAGCCAACACCAAATAAATTATCCAGCTTACCACCGCGTAATGTTGCATCACCGGAATTTGATAAGAAGAGATGTGATTCAGGACGATTATCACCAAACAGATGGCTTGCAGAAATATCGCCTTTTAATGCCATATTTATATTGCCTGCCATAAATGGATAACCTCCACGTAAACCGATAGTACCCACTTGAATATCTTGTGAGTCTGTCTTAGTGGTAAATTTCATATTACCGACATTTTCATTGATATCGTCAGTTGATACACGCAACCAGCTAAATCCTGCATATGGCTCAATAGCGTACTGATTAGTATTAAATTGAGTATAAGCACCTTCTAAGAAAATTTGAGTAATTTTTGCATCATAACTTGTAGAGTTATAACCTGCATTTTGTCCTACCCAAAGTGTTCTTTTGGCATCTCTATCTTGGTTAGTATGTGTGAAACCATAGTTTAACGAAGCCACGTCATACAGATTAGACACACCGTAAGCACCAATATGAATATCGTTGCTGTCTATTTTACCGTGTTCATTACCTTTATATTTGGTTGAACCCGCACCAAAGAAGAGACCGGCTTTGGTATTTTCGGTCACATCAATTTCTGCGCCTAATAAACCAACATAGAAATCAACATCCATATTGCTGTGACCATAATCAGCATTGCCCCATTGACCAATGCCTGTCATCCAAATACGTGCGTTACTGTTATCCAAGTTAGCATAGCGACCTTGACCAATACCCATAGCTTGATCTTTCACTGTACGCGTTAACCCTAACACATTGACGACACTCGCACTGTTGGCATTTAAATACATATCACTGCCTAATGATCCGTAGGTCTTATTCAGATCTCTTTCATTCATAGGAAGTACTGTATTAAATAAATCACCACTGCCTGTATTGTCTAACGCATTAGCAATAGAGCGACCATTTTCATTATTTGCAAAAGTTGCCAGTGAGGTATTTTCTTTCTTACTTAATGTACCTGTAATGGTGTTGTCTTTTACAGAGACATTTTTATCAAATAATGCATAATCATTATTTGAAGCAATATCGTTATTCGCTAACATTTTAGTTTTAACACGATTATCAACTAAATTGTCTGCATTAACTGTACCTGTTGCGACCGTGTTATTAAGGTAGATATCTTTTAATTGACCTTCACTATCAGCACCAATATCTAAACTTGCGCCTTTATTTAAGGTCATATCACCAACATTAACATCATGCCCTACAGTGACTAAATAAGCCCCTTTATCGTTGATATTAATATTGGCTTTATGACTCTCATTTGATGCTAGTTGACCTTGTTGTGTGAAAGTATCGTTATAACGATCGATAACACTTAATTTACCGCCATTCACATTGACCGCTTCTGTGCCAAACGATTCTGTAAAGCCATATAACGTACCTTGTTCGACTGTTGTACCGCCACGATAAGTATTATCGCCAGTCATCACTAATGTACCTTCGCCTTTCTTAACTAAAGCGCCATCATATAACCCAGCGTTAATTTTCGCTTGAATAGCATCAGCCCGTTTTTGGTAATACTCTTTACGCCACTTTTCAGCGTCTTCTTTGCTGACAATGTGTGAGGTTGGATCTGGGTTACCATCGTTGATAACAAAATCAGTTCCTAAAACATAATCACCACCAGCAGCAATGCCTTTATCTGTATATTCCTGCAACCATGCGAGATCTTCTTGTTTACGTAAATCTAGCGCGGTTTGTGAAATGTCGTTTGTCCAAACATCAAGAGGTGTCATGCTTAGGTTATATTCAAACTTCCCTAAGAATTGACCAGGACCATACATCCCTTTATCTAAATCAGGAGTACCCCAACCATAACGGACATCTGGCGTACCTTCAGCCGCAGTCCAGCTATCATATAAAGAGCCATCTGGATTACGGTGATTAGCCGTTGTGAACATCACATCACGGACTTGGATAGCATTCATAGATCCATAACGTGACATCAATACGCCCATCGCACCAGTAACATGAGGTGCAGCCATTGATGTCCCGCTAAAGGTATCCCAACCTGCATTTCCCTCTTCATCAACAACTGACGAATAAATGTAACGACCCGGTGCAACAACCGTCCACCATTTCGCATTTCCTGCTTCATTAAAGATTTTTTCTAATTCATAACCCGACTTATCCGCATTCTGTTTAAGACCCGCAACAGCAATCCAATGTTGTTCAGCTTCAGGATTAAAATAAGGATAAAGAGGACGATAATAAGGTTGAGCAAAGTCACGGTTACCTGTTGTAAAGACTTGAACAACATTAGTGCCTTTTACAGCGTCATAAGCGGCATCAACAAAGGAAGGTTTATCACCATAGACTTTTTTAAAATAGAAATATTCGTATTCGGTTTGTGCCGTGGTATCTACAGGCATATGTACGGTTGTATTACCGCCATCAGGCCCTGTAGTTGGAACTGTGTTAATAATACGAGGGTTTGTTCCCCAACTGTTATTAATCACTTGAGCGCCAGCATCCACCATCGCTTTCCAGCCAGTATAGAAATAAGTGTAATCTTGATAAGGACCATAGTTATTGCTATCTGTTGCGCCAGTATTTCCTAAATAAACATCAGCTCCCCATGCAACCCCATGCATACCATTACCGTCACGACTTGCACCTACGGTTCCTGTAACGTGTGTTCCATGTGTATCATTCACACCTTTGATCCAGCCACCATCAACATCAAAGGCTTGGCCTTTCTCATAATGTCCCCCCATTTCTTGAGGGTAACGCATGCCTGTTGAACCATATTGACCTTTGGCTTTCACCGCATGGAAGCGCGCATCATTTAATTCTGGATGTGACAATAATGCACCAGAGTCCATTACACCGATTTTGGCACCTTGCCCATGAAAACCAAGTGCATAAGCACTAGAGGCATTCATCGCAGCAAGCCCCCAGTCTTTTTGATATTCTTGGCTTTCCCAACTTTTTGTATCTCCTAATTGCCCAGCTTCTGAATATGCTACGGAATATCCAGAAAAAAGAAGTGCTGATGCAACAATGGAAAGTTGAAATATATTATTATTTATTTTATTTTTTTTATTCATTTTGTGATGATGACTTAAAGCTATTTCTTTGTTCATTCTGTACCTTCAGTTATATTAAAATTTAATAACATTAATTAAGGATCAAAAATAAAAGACGCGAA
>JAEYFY010000215.1 GCA_023454395.1 Pseudomonadota bacterium | reverse complement strand
TACGTCGAAATATTGTTTTACGTATCAATCAAATTGTCGATTATATGTCGGAAATTTCACAAGGAAATTTATTAGAAAATAAAGATGTCACAGCAAAAGGAAATAATGAAATCGACCAATTAATTACCAGTATTCAATATATGCGTACTGAACTGTCATTAATTGTGAATGCGATCCGAGGAACAAGTCATCATATTTATACAGGTGTTCAAGAGTTATCCGCAGGAAATACCGATCTTTCTTGTCGTACCGAAGAACAAGCGAGTGCATTAGAGGAAACGGCATCAAGTATGGAACAACTCACAGCAACAGTGAGAAATAATACAGAAAGCGCTCGTGAAGTTTCACACCTTATCAGTCAGACCTCCAATATTGCCAGCAAAGGGGGCGATGTCACCAATAGAATGGTGAAAACAATGACTGACATTGCTGATAGCTCACAAAAAATTGGTGAAATCACTGCGGTTATCAATAGCATCGCTTTTCAAACCAATATCTTATCATTAAATGCTGCGGTTGAAGCTGCCAGAGCCGGTGAACAAGGTCGTGGTTTCTCTGTAGTTGCAACAGAGGTCAGAGAATTGGCACAACGCAGTGCCGAAGCTGCAAAGGAAATTAAAGAGTTAATTGATGCCTCTATTAGCCGTGTTCGCCATGGTAATGATCTCGTTGAACAAGTTAGCATTTCTATGGGTGAGATACTGACATCCGTAAAACATGTTGAAGATTCAATGACTGAAATTTTATCTGCATCAGAAGAGCAAACTCGAGGCATTACTCAAGTTTCTCTTGCGGTGACTGAAATGGATAAAGCAACACAGCAAAATGCAGCTATGGTTGAACAATCTTCCGCTGTTGCCAGCTTATTGACTGAAGAAGCCGGTAATCTTGAACAAATCGTTGAACAGTTTAAAACGGCTGAAAGTGAACAGTTCAATAAAAAGGCACAACACAAAGTAATAGAAAAACAGTTCTCATCTGAAAAATCGCTACATACAAAAGATGAAAAAATAAAAAATACAGTCAAAGGTGAAGTGAAAGAGGGGAAATCAGCAAAAGGAACAGCGACTGTAAATGACGGTGAAGATGATGATTGGACAAGCTTTTAATCCATTGATTTGAATATAATAACAACGTGATTTAGATACACACAAAGACACCTATTTTTAGTAGGTGTCTTTTTCTTTTACTTCTTAAATAATGACAAATTAATGAAATACATTGATTGCACTAACTAAGTAGTTAGTTTGTACTTTCATTTCACCTGAAATCACTGAGGCTTTCGAAACATAATTCGCATTTTCATGCGTAATCGATTCCAATTTTTCGACAGCACGGCCAAGCTCTTTTAAACCCGCACTCTGCTCTGATGATGCAAGACTGATCTCACCAATTAAATCGGTCACATTTTTAACATGCACCACAATATCTTCCATTGTTCCAACTGTTTCATTGACCTGCTTTGAACCCACTTTGATATTGCTACTTGAAGCATTGATCAATGCCTTGATCTCTTTCGCTGCTTCAGCACTGCGTTGTGCCAATTCTCTGACCTCTGTTGCAACTACAGAGAAACCTCGCCCTTGTTCACCCGCTCTAGCCGCTTCTACGGATGCATTAAGTGCAAGGATATTCGTTTGGAAAGCAATGCTATCAATAACACCAATGATATTACTAATACGATCAGAGCTTTTCGCAATATCATTCATGGTAGTAACGATATTATCCATTGCACTACCTCCTTTTATCGCTGCCTCACAAGTGATATTAGAGAGATTATTTGCCTGCCCTGCCGTTTCACTATTACTGCTTACCGCTGTTGTTAATTCATTCATCGTTGAAGCAGTTGCTTCAACATTGCTGGCGGTTTGTTCTGTTCTCACATACAGATCGCGATTACCTGCGGCTAATTGATCACAAGAAATATCGACTTGATGAATTTGATGACTCACATCACTTACCAACCAACGGAACATTCGTCCTAATTGATTGACAGAACGCTGTGTCATACCCACTTCATCGATGCGATTGATATACGTAACGTTATGTTCATCGCCAGTTGCAACTCGATTCGCTTGCTCATTAAGTAGTCTAATTGGCTTAACAAGCTGAAAATAGAGAATACGTTCATTTGCCATCAGTAATACCAGCAAAATCGCGATATGCATAAAAAGAGCATAACCCGATAAACCAGCAAACCATGCACTTAACAACATAAAAGGCAAAGGTAAGAGGATAAAAAGACGGAGTCGTTTTTTTAATGAAATTGTTTGATTCCATGAGCGCCAACGTTGCCATCCTTTATAAACAAAAGCGCCTTTTAAAAACGTGTGTGAAGGGTATTTACCTTGATTAAAAGCGGCGTAAAGTGCTGAGGCTTGTGCTATTTCCTCTTTTTTTGCCGACGTCCTTACCGACATAAAACTTTGAATTTTACCCTGACGTATAATAGGAGTGACATTCGCTCTTACCCAATAGTAATCCCCATTTTTACGCCGATTCTTCACGATCCCAGTCCAAACCTCGCCTTGCTTTAAGGTTCTCCACATATCCTTAAAAACTTCTGAAGGGATATCTGGGTGTCGGACAATATTGTGGGGATGCCCCACAAGTTCTTCCACTGAAAACCCACTGGCTTCAACAAAGTCCTCATTGGCATAAATAATATTGCCATCAAGATCTGTCGTTGACATCAGTGTTGCGTTTTCAGATACCGGGTATTCTCGCTGTGTCACCGGTTGATTGTTACGCATTAGTTACTCTCCTCGACATTGAAATT
>JAEYFY010000181.1 GCA_023454395.1 Pseudomonadota bacterium | reverse complement strand
ATACTGCGCCCACCGGTATTTCACCGATTTCTTGTGCTTTTTGCGCTTGCTCAATCGCTTTATGCATCCAATAAATATCATCTTTAACTTTATTCACAAGGATATCTCTTCATTATCATATAGCGGGCTATTGTACCCTGTTTTCTATTGATAACTAAAGAGATTGCCTTGAATTGTTTATGACAAAGATAGCAAGATGCAACTTTAGTTTACGCGTGCTTCTGTGGCTAATTTAATGGCTAAAGCCCCTAAAATAGTCGCCATAAACCAACGTTGAATTAATGCCCAGCGAGGTCTTTGCATAAAGAATCCCGCAATAGAACCTGCTGCAATAACAATCAATGCATTTACTGCGATGCTAATAACGATTTGAATACTGCCTAACACTAATGACTGGTTTAAAACACTACCATTTTGAATACTGATAAATTGAGGTAGCAGTGATAAATACATCAATGCAATCTTAGGATTCAATAAATTGGTAACAAACCCCATCACAAAGAGTTTTGTTGTATTACCTGAAAGTAATTTTTTGGGATGAAAGATAGAACGACCACCGGGCTTAATAGATTGCCAAGCTATATAAAGAAGATAAATCGCACCACAAATCTTCAACGTATCATAAGCATAAGGTACAGCCATAAAAATGGCCGTAATACCAAATGCCGCTAATAACATATAAAAAATATAGCCAACAGCCACACCGATTAGCGAGATAAATCCTGCTTTTTTCCCTTGTGAGATTGAGCGTGAAATTAAGTAAATCATATTAGGACCGGGTGTTAGCACTAAACCCAAAGATAAAAGTGCAAATGTCCACATATTAAACAGCGTTGGCATAGAATACCCCTTATGTTATTGCGTTATTTAACATCTATAACAGGGTATTAGGTGTGCTGAATACCACAAAACATACTCTTTATCATTAATATTTACTCGCTTCTACCTAAGATTTTTGCTTTTTATATATATTGCTGATAAGTTACAGTAGCTTATAAGCTACAAAAATAGTTGTTGATACGTAGCTTTTAAGCTACATTTTGCTAATGAAAACGATCAAACATTACTTAACAATAGATGGCAAAGACTTATATGCTGACTATTTCAAAAAAATACGCGATCCTGTTGCTAAAGCAAAAATTGCATCAAGAGTAAATAGAATGGCAAGTGCGCATTTTGGTGATCATAAACCTTGCCGTGATAGTGTTTGGGAATTACGAATTGATCAAGGTGCTGGATATCGGGTTTACTATAGTTTAATCGATGGCGAAATTATATTGCTACTTCTAGCTGGAGATAAGCGAACTCAGGATACTGATATTAATAAAGCTATCCTATGTCTAAAAGATTATTTAAAGAGGTAGATTATGCCCAATTCTCGTTTGCATGATGATGCAATGGTTGAAATTTTACGTGAAGACCCTGATTTTGCTAAAGCTTATTTACATCAAGCCTTCCTTGATATAGATGAAGATGGTGGGCAAGAAGCTTTTCTTATGGCATTACGCCATGTCGTAGAAGCCCGTGGAGGTATGGCAACTATTGCAAAAAAAGCCGGTGTTTCACGTGAAACACTTTACCGAACCCTATCACCAACAGGTAACCCTACATTAAAGACACTACGCCACGTCATTAATGCTACTGGTTTTCATTTCTCCTCATTGGCTCGTGCTTAATATTTTATTTATATAATCTGATAAGCCATTTTAGTGATGTTACTTTAGGAAATGTCATATAAATGGTAATCTTACCCTCCCTTGCTTATCTCTCATCAAGCAAGAAGATTTGGGCGATATCCCCATTTGAATGATAAAACGCTATTTTATCGGATATAGCTACATAAAACTGATAGATGGTAACATATAAGTGCAAGATATAAGTTACTGAAATTTAATAATTTATATATTAAGTGACTGATATGGCTTTACTAATTACGAAGAAATGCATCAATTGTGATATGTGTGAACCAGAGTGCCCAAATGATGCGATTTCAATGGGGGATGATATTTATGAAATTAATCCTGATCTTTGCACTGAATGCGTAGGACATTACGACAAACCTACTTGCCAATCGGTGTGTCCGATTACCAACACGATCATCATTGATCCTACTCATACTGAATCTCAAGATGAATTATGGGAAAAATTTGTGTTGATCCACCACGCAGATAAGATCTAAACCTTAATCAATGATTTTGTGGGTGATAAATCTAAGAGAGCTATTTTTCTAAAATAACTGTCGCACAAGCATAACGCTGTTCATCAGCAAGTGTTACGTGAATAGAGTTTATCCCCGCTTTCTCTGCCATCTCTTTTGCAACCGCTAAAAAATGCAGTGTAGGTTTACCTAACTCATCATTACGTACTTCAAAATGATTAAAAGCCAATCCTAAACGGATACCTGTTCCTAATGCTTTTGCCGCAGCCTCTTTTACTGCAAACCGCTTAGCTAAAAAGCGTATTGGCTGTTTATGAGATTGATAGATTTCCCATTCTGTATCAGTAAGAATGCGACGAGCAAGGCGTTCACCGGAACGCCCTATAATATCTTCGATACGTGATATCTCGACGATATCCATACCTAAGCCAACAATAGCCATTAGCGACGCGCTTCTCGCATTAAGCGTTTCATTTCTTCAACCGCGGGTGCTAATCCACTAAATACGGCTCTACCAATAATTGCATGGCCAATATTCAGTTCATAAAGTTCAGGTAATGCGGCAATACGTTGCACGTTATGGTAATGCAAACCATGCCCTGCATTCACTTTTAAGCCTTTCGATGCGGCATAAGTCACTGCATCACGAATACGGACAAACTCTTTTTCTTGAGCCATTTCATCTTCTGCATCAGCATAAGCGCCAGTGTGGATCTCAATAAAAGGCGCACCAACACGGTCGGCTGCGTTAATTTGTTCATGGTCAGGATCAATAAACAGAGAAACTTTGATACCCGCTAAAGATAAGCGTTTAATTGCATCAGCAACTTTTGCTTCATTGCCAACAACGTCTAAACCACCTTCTGTTGTCACTTCTTGGCGTTTTTCAGGTACTAAACAGCAAAAATCAGGCTGTGTTTGACAAGCAATTTCGATCATCTCTTCAGTGACTGCCATTTCCAGATTTAATCTTGTCTGAACCGTTTGGCTTATCAGCATTAAATCGCGATCAGTGATGTGGCGTCTATCTTCACGTAAATGGATAGTAATACCATCAGCGCCGGCTTGTTCTGCAACAAAAGCCGCTTGAACAGGATCGGGATACGTTGTGCCTCTGGCATTACGAAGGGTGGCGATATGGTCAATATTAACGCCAAGTAGAATATCAGACATGCTCTTCTCCTGAAAAATAACGTTGTATTACCTTAGTTTACACATTCCATAGAGAAGAAAAAGACAATATTACTGTTCTGCCATCAATGCTCTTTTCTTTGGGGATTTTTTAATGGCAAATTGTCTAAAAAGTTCTCTACTTTTTAATGGTTTTCCGCCTAAATAGGGCTTCAATGCCATTCGAGTAAACCTTTTCGCCGCTTTTAATGTTTCAACAGTAGGAAATTCGCGACTGGCTAAGGATTTTAATTCAAATCCGGTGAAACTATTATGATCAACTACTAAACTCGCAATAAAACCTTTTTCTTCCCGATAACGATAAGTCATCGAATCTGAAACTGGCTCTCCACTTCCGGCACAATGCAGAAAATCTAAGCCATAGCCAAGTTGTGTTAATAACGCGAGTTCAAAGCGTCTTAGTGCCGCTTCAGGTGTGGTATCGCTCGCTGCAAGAATTTGCAAACAGGAGAGGTATTCAAAAAAAAGTACACTATAAGAGGTACCATTTTCTAAAACGCGAGACAATAATTCATTAAGATACAAGCCACTGTATAGCACAGAACCTGTCAGTGGTAATGCTAAAGAGATAGGTTCAGCATCACGAAGTGTTTTAACTTCTCCTCGCCCACTCCAACGAATGAGCAAAGGAGTAAAAGGTTGAAGTGCCCCTTTTAAGGGTGAACGACGGCCTCGCGCACCTTTTGACAATATGCGTACTCGCCCTTCATTTTCAGTGAAAAAATCGAGTAATAGACTCGTTTCACTGTAAGGTCGAGCATGGATAACGAATGCACGTTGCCAGCCGTCCACTTCAGTTACCTACTTTAAATCGTCCACATAGCCAAGGCTACGTAAAGCACGTTCATCATCAGCCCAGCCCGCTTTGACTTTCACCCAAAGTTCTAAGTGAACTTTGTTTTCAAATAAGTCTTCCATATCCATGCGGGCTTCAGTACCAATTTTCTTGATTTTCGCACCTTTATTACCAATAACCATTTTCTTCTGGCCTTCACGCTCAACCAGAATTAATCCGTGGATATCATAACCACCACGCTCATTGGTAACGAATTGCTCAATTTCAACAGTGACAGAATAAGGTAATTCTTCACCTAAAAAGCGCATCAATTTCTCACGAATAATTTCTGATGCCATAAAACGCTGAGAGCGATCAGTAATATAATCTTCAGGGAAATGATGAATAGCTTCAGGTAAACATTTACGTACGATTTTCGCTATCGTATCGATATTCATGTCTTTTTCAGCACTGATTGGTACAACATCAAGAAAATCCATTTGTTGGCTTAAAAAGCCAATGTGTGGAAGTAACTTGGTTTTATCTGTCACGTTATCTACTTTATTAATTGCTAATAAAACAGGGCAACGTAATGATTTTAATTTATTTAATACCATTTCGTCATCAGGCGTCCAGTTGGTGCCTTCAACAACGAAAATAACCAATTCAACATCACCAATTGAACTGCTTGCTGCACGGTTCATCAATCTGTTGATAGCTCGCTTTTCTTCGATATGCAAGCCCGGTGTATCCACATAAATCGCTTGGTAAGCACCATCTGTATCAATACCCATGATACGGTGACGCGTTGTTTGCGGTTTACGTGATGTAATAGAAACTTTCTGCCCCAATAATTGGTTCAGTAGTGTTGATTTTCCCACATTTGGGCGACCGACTATCGCAATAAATCCGCAATAGGTTTGTTCTTCGCTCATTCAAGCTCCAGTTGTATTAATGCCTGTTCAGCAGCGGCCTGTTCAGCTTTACGACGGCTTGTGCCCATCCCTTTGACAGGTTGTTCGATACCGCTTATCTGACAATGGATCGTAAACTCTTGATCATGGGCTTCGCCACGAACCTGTACCACAATATAAGAAGGTAATGGTAAATGACGGCCTTGCAAATACTCTTGCAAACGAGTTTTAGGATCTTTTTGCTTATCGCCTGGGCTGATTTCAGCCAAACGATTCTCATACCAGTTTAAAATAATTTTTTCGATATTTTGAATATCACTATCAAGGAAAATTGCACCAATTAAAGCTTCCACCGTATCAGCTAAAATTGATTCGCGACGGAAACCGCCACTTTTTAATTCCCCTGGACCTAAACGTAGACATTCGCCTAGTTCAAATTCACGCGCTAATTCAGCGAGTGTATTTCCACGAACAAGCGTTGCTCTCATTCGGCTCATATCACCTTCATCAACACGAGGAAAGCGATGATAAAGTGCGTTAGCAATCACATAGCTTAGAATCGAATCACCTAAAAATTCTAAACGTTCATTATGCTTACTGCTAGCACTACGATGCGTTAAAGCCTGTAGTAATAATTCATTTTGCGTAAAAGTATAGCCCAGTTTCTTTTGTAACTGGTTTACTAATAAAGTATTCATGTGCGATCAATTTCCATAACTTAATTTGAAGCACACGCAACAAATCTGTTTAAGACAACGAGAAATTATCGGGTTGGATAACAGAACTGTTGCGTTTGCACTGGCTCCTGACAATACAGGAGCCAATCATATTTAAAGAAGCGACATATTCTACACTTAGATAAGAAGGAATGCTGTCGCTATTTTGTTAATAATTACTTAATGCCACCGATACGGCTAAAACGAACGCCTGTTGGCCATTCATTCTCTACTTTTTCAAAGCTCATCCAAATTGTTGTCGCTTTACCTACTAAGTTTTTCTCTGGAACAAAGCCCCAGAAGCGACTATCTGAACTACCGTCTCGATTATCACCCATCATAAAGTAATGACCTTCAGGAACAATCCACGTACCGACAGGTAATCCAGGTTGGATAAACTCAGGCATCGTCATATCACCAGGTATTGTCATAATACGGTGAGAGACTTTATCAATAGTTTCTACTCTTTCTTCTTCACGTAATTGAGTTGCTGTTGAAATAGGCTCCTCAATTGGAATAGATTTCATACCATTAATACGCTGACCACCCGGTACATTCTGTAATAACAACGTCCATTCACTTGGGTAAGCAGTACCATAAGTTACTGATATTTCTTCATCACAAATGGCTTTATCACAATTTGGATAGATATGAAGTTTTTTCGACATCATATCATAAACAATTTTATCGCCCGGTAATCCAATAACACGTTTAATAAAGTCAGTAGAAGGATCACGAGGATATTTAAATACAGCGATATCGCCTCGTTTAGGTTTCCCTGTATTAATTAACGTGGTTTGTGTAATTGGATCTTTTAATCCATAAGCAAACTTTTCAACCAAGATAAAATCGCCAACCAACAAGGTTGGCATCATGGAGCGAGAAGGTATTTGAAACGGCTCATACACAAATGAACGCAGAACCAAAACAATAATCAAAACTGGGAATAAAGAGCCTAATGTCTCTGCCCAGCTTGGTTTATTAATTGATTTTGCTAACTCTTGCTGATCCTCGGTCCCTTGCGTCATCTCTTGAAGACGCTTTAGTTTTGCTTTTCGGGCTGGCTTGAGCTTAAAGCGCTCAATTCCCCAAAAAACTCCCGTTATTAGCGTTGCCAGCGTTAGGATCAAGGCAAACGTGTTAGCCATGTTTTCTCCTTAAATTATTTATCTTTACCAACATGAAGAATGGCTAAAAACGCTTCTTGTGGTAGCTCTACGTTACCAATTTGCTTCATACGTTTTTTACCATCTTTCTGTTTCTGTAACAGTTTCTTCTTACGGCTAACGTCACCGCCATAACATTTGGCTAATACGTTTTTACGTAACTGTTTAACAGTTGAACGAGCAATAATATGGTTACCAATTGCCGCTTGGATGGCGATATCAAACTGTTGGCGTGGAATAAATTCTTTCATTTTTTCCACCAGCTCACGACCACGATAAGGTGCATTATCGTTATGTGTAATCAATGCTAAAGCATCAACACGATCACCATTAATCAAGACATCTACACGCACCATGTTAGAGCCTTGGAAGCGGATAAAGTTATAGTCTAAAGACGCATAACCGCGTGATGTTGATTTTAAACGGTCAAAGAAATCTAATACCACTTCAGCCATCGGAATTTCATAAGTTAATGAAACCTGATTACCATGATAGACCATATTGGTTTGAACACCGCGTTTTTCGATACATAAAGTAATTACGTTACCTAAGTATTCTTGCGGTAATAACATATGACATTCAGCAATAGGTTCTCTGATTTCTTCAATGTTATTCAGTGGTGGTAATTTAGACGGGCTATCCACTAATACAATATCACCGTTAGTCATTTCAACTTCATAAACTACGGTTGGCGCTGTTGTAATCAGGTCTAGGTCATATTCACGCTCTAAACGTTCTTGAATAATCTCCATATGAAGAAGACCCAAGAACCCACAACGGAAACCGAAACCTAACGCGGAGGAGCTTTCTGGCTCATAGAATAATGAAGCATCGTTCAGGCTTAATTTACCTAATGCATCACGGAATGATTCATAGTCGTCAGAGCTAATTGGGAATAAACCCGCATAAACTTGTGGCTTAACTTTTTTAAAGCCTGGCAATGGTTTATCTGCTGGTTTTTGTGCTGCTGTTAAGGTATCCCCTACTGGCGCACCTAAAATATCTTTAATCCCACAAACAACCCAGCCTACTTCACCACAATTTAATGATGTTGTGTCAATTTGTTTTGGCGTAAAAATACCAATACGGTCAATGTTATAAACCTGCCCCGTACTCATTACCTTGATTTTATCGTTTTTGCTGACTTTACCGTTTTTCACACGGATCAATGAAACAACACCAAGGTAATTATCAAACCAAGAGTCAATAATCAGTGCTTGTAATGGAGCGTCTGCATCACCTTCAGGTGCTGGAATTTCTTTAACAAGACGTTCGATAACTTCTTTAACACCAATACCTGTTTTTGCAGAGCAACGCACTGCATCTGTGGCATCGATGCCCACAATGTCTTCAATCTCTTCAGCAACACGCTCAGGCTCTGCTGCTGGTAAGTCTATTTTATTTAAAACAGGAACGACGGTGAGATCCATATCCATCGCGGTATAGCAGTTTGCTAATGTTTGCGCTTCAACCCCTTGCCCAGCATCTACAACTAATAACGCGCCTTCACACGCAGCGAGTGAACGAGATACTTCATAAGAGAAGTCAACGTGTCCTGGGGTATCGATAAAGTTAAGCTGATAAACTTCACCGTCATCAGCGGTGTAATTCAAGGTTACGCTTTGCGCTTTGATTGTAATACCACGTTCACGCTCAAGATCCATAGAATCAAGAACCTGCGCAGCCATTTCACGATCTGATAAGCCACCACAAATTTGAATAATTCGATCTGATAACGTCGATTTACCGTGGTCAATATGTGCGATAATGGAAAAGTTACGTATGTTTTTCATTCTGAAATTATTTTTCTCTATTGCTTTGCTCTATAAATCTGGCTTTGGAGTCATTCATGGACACAAAGCGAAAACTCTATATTGCAGGAGTTATTATTGATGACGCATTCTACACACTAGAGACATTATACTCAAAGAAACGTTCATCAAACACAAACATTTATGCTAAGACTTGCATTTATTTGTAATTTTTTGCGGGTAATTTCCAGATATAGAAACGTGTTAATTTAAGATAGATATTATTACAAAAGCAGCATGACAAAAATAATGGGGCAAAGGCCCCATTATTTTAATCAACTCATTATTCTTGAATTTGAACTTTAAGTTCATGAGGTGGAAGCCCTATTTGCAATACAATAGGTTCAAAACCTTCATCTTTGCTCCACCAAGTCGCCACTTTTTTGGCCAATAAAAAACCAAGGGCGCCACCCACAAGTCCACTACAAAAAATAGCAAATTCACTCGAAAACCAAAGGCTCGCAATGCCTGCGACAATAAATAAGCCAATAAGTGGCGTTAAATACACGAGCATTGCGGAAAAAAGTAGATTATTTTCAGGAATACCCACTTCCACTTTTTGCCCTTCAACTAAAGGTTGTGCAACGGGAAGTTCGAGTTGATGAACTGTCTCAGGTCCTATTTTATTTAATAAATAAGAGCCACACGCAGCGCGAGCTTGGCAACTACCACATCCAGAAGAAGATCCGTAGCGTAATAACGCTCGTCCTTCATGCCAATGTATAACTGTTGCCCACTCTTTAACCATAACTTATACCCTTTTACTTTTTCGTAAATACAACACTATTAACTATCGCTTGTGCCGTAGAAAATGGTAACTGACCAATAAAGGTAATTTCATTACCCTCTTTGTCATAGGTATAAATTGTATTACGACCATACCTCAACATTTTATCGCGTTCGGGCGAATTAGCGTGTTGACCACTTTTATTAACATAAATAGAGAAGTCAAATAAGCCATCGCTAAATAAAATAGACTGACTAAACTCAGTTTCAGAAATTTGATGATTACTGCGTTTTACCTCTTTAAAACCCTCAGGCAATTGACCAACCGACCAGTTATAAACCAAAGGTTTAGCTTTTGGTACAAGTAATAAAGGAGGCATATTGACGGTGCGTAACGAATTAAGTTCAGTTCCGACTTCACTCCCTTCATTAACGGTGATCACTCGAAATTGTTCAATGATGTCATTATTCTTATCTAACAGATCGACTCTTAAAGGTAGATACCTTTCTTCATCTATAAACAAGACATAATCATAACGGTCATTATTTTTTGATAGCACGCGAACAACTCGGCTTGGAATATCACCAATATGCGTTCTACCTGCATCAATAAAATTATAATAACCAGATAATTCATTGAAATCTTGGTAAATGATAGAAGGGATATAATCAACGATATGATCATTCCTTAAGCTAAAAGCATCTAAGCCCGGCTCAAAATAGCTAATTTCATCACCACGTTGAACGATTTCACGGCGAGTACTATCCATCTGCATTAATTGCGCAAGTGGTTTGCCATCAATAAGAGTGTGACGGTAGCGAATAGGAACAATACCTTGAGAATTGATATTGATAAAAGATAATTCATAGGTAGAGCTTTGACTTGTCTGACCCATCTTTTGCAACAAAGCCTCGACACTACCTGTTTGAGGTTGTGCCAAGGCTTGTATCGGCATTGACAGGCTGCCCACCAGCAATAAGGTGGATAACCATGATTTTTTCATAACGACTGTTTCATTCCCACACGTTATGTGTACATTAACATTTATTATTACTGTGCTACTGCAGGTTGAGTTTCACCTTTAGCGTTAACTGGCGCTTCATTTTGTGGTGCATTATAGATGCGGCGATCTAACTCATACTGTTGCAACATTAATCCAAGGCGCTGATTACGCTCTTGTAAACGTGTTTGCTGGTCTTTACCTAAAGTATCATTTTGAAGATTTAAGCTTACTGGTGAACCTGAACCCATAATAGGTTGAGTATTAAATACAGGTGTATCTATTTGAAAATCTTCAGAACCACTTTTTCCATTATATTGCTGAACACCAACAATAACAGCTAATGAAACACAAGCCGCGACACCGATTTGAGTTAACTGACTTGCCCAAGGACGTAACGTTTGTAAGAAAGAGTGCTGACGCCATTGCGATGGCGCAGGTTGCTGCTCTTGCTGTTGTTCAGGACTTATGCGAACAGGTTCATTCTCTAAAGCGAGCGCAACGCGACTTGCGATATCGAAGTGGACTACTTCACCTACATCACCACGCATTGTGTCACGAATTAAATGGTAGCGTTGCCATGTCTCTTTCATGGAGTCATCACGAGCAATTGCACCCATTAATTCTTTATCAAGAACTTCGCCATCCATAAATGCAGAAAGTTTTTCTTTTTGCATGTAAAAGTACCCTTCAGTCAATGATGGTTCACCCACAATTAAAACTCTTGTATTAATGGTTGAACCTTATTATCAATAGCTTCTCGCGCCCTAAAAATACGTGAACGTACTGTTCCGACAGGGCAATCCATAATGACCGCTATCTCTTCATAGCTTAGCCCGTCAAGTTCCCGAAGTGTAATAGCAACCCTTAAATCTTCAGGTAATGACTCTATGGTGTGAAAAACCACTCTCCGTAACTCTTCAGACAACATTAAATTCTCAGGGTTCGAAATTTCTTTTAGTGCATTGGGTGATTCGAAATTTTCAACATCACTCGCATCTAAATCATTCGAAGGCGGACGTCGCCCCTGTGCGACCAGATAATTTTTTGCTGTATTCACAGCAATACGATAAAGCCATGTATAAAAAGCACTATCTCCACGGAAAGAACCGATGGCGCGATAAGCTTTAATAAAGGCTTCTTGCGAAACATCTGGTACATCGCCCTGTGGTACATAACGGGAAATCAGGCTTGCTACCTTGTGTTGATAGCGGATAACCAGCAAATTAAACGCTTTCTGGTCACCATTTTGTACCTTTTCAACCAACATTTGGTCCGTTAACTGCTCGCTCATTAGAGATGGACTCTCCCGAAGTCAAGCTTCGCACTATTTTTAAATGACTCCGTCATATTTACTCTCGTTATTCCTTCTCGTTTTTATGAGCTACAAGACTTAGAGCG
>JAEYFY010000176.1 GCA_023454395.1 Pseudomonadota bacterium | reverse complement strand
ACTTAGGTCGTCCTACTGAAGGTGAGTACAACGAAGAGTTCTCTTTAAAACCAGTTGTTGACTATCTGAAAGATAAATTAACTGCACCAGTTAGCCTTGCTAAAGACTATTTAAATGGTGTTGAAGTTAATGCAGGTGAATTAGTTGTTCTTGAGAACGTTCGTTTTAACAAAGGCGAAAAGAAAGACGACGAAACGCTGTCTAAACAATACGCTGCATTATGTGATGTTTTCGTTATGGATGCATTCGGTACGGCTCACCGTGCTCAAGCGTCAACTCATGGCGTTGCTAAGTTTGCACAAGTTGCTTGCGCGGGTCCACTGTTATCAGCAGAGCTTGAAGCATTAGGTAAAGCATTAGATAAACCCGCTCGCCCAATGGTTGCAATTGTTGGCGGTTCTAAAGTTTCAACTAAACTGACAGTATTAGATTCTTTATCAAAAATTGCTGACCAATTGATCGTTGGTGGTGGTATCGCAAATACCTTTATCGCAGCAGAAGGCCATCCAGTAGGTCGCTCTTTATATGAAGCAGACCTTGTTGATGATGCTAAAAAGCTGATGGAAAAATGTGATATTCCTGTACCAAGCGATGTGCGTGTTGCAACTGAATTCTCTGAAACTGCAGATGCTGTTTTAAAATCAGCAAGTGACATCAAAGACGATGAACAAGTACTGGATATCGGTGATGTGACAGCAGAACGTTTAGCAGAGATCTTGAAAAACGCGAAAACTATCCTGTGGAATGGTCCAGTAGGTGTGTTTGAATTCCCTAACTTCCGCAAAGGTACAGAAATCATCGCTAATGCTATCGCAGATAGTGAAGCATTCTCTATCGCTGGTGGTGGTGATACGCTGGCTGCTATTGATTTATTTGATATCGCAGACAAAATCTCTTACATTTCAACCGGTGGTGGTGCTTTCTTAGAATTCGTTGAAGGCAAAAAACTTCCTGCTGTTGCAATGTTAGAAGAACGCGCTAAACAGTAATTAAGTCAGCTCATACAGGTAGAAAGCTATTTTCTACCTGTTCCAAATATAGGATCTTATTACATGTCTAAAGTTTTTGATTTCGTGAAACCGGGTGTCATCACTGGTGATGATGTACAAAAAGTATTTGCAGTAGCAAAAGAAAACAAATTTGCTCTGCCTGCGGTTAACTGTGTAGGTACTGACTCAATCAATGCTGTGTTAGAAGCTGCTGCGAAAGTTCGTTCTCCTGTTATTGTACAGTTCTCTAACGGTGGTGCTGCATTTATCGCAGGTAAAGGTCTTAAATCTGATGTACCACAGCAAGCTGCTATTTTAGGCGCAATTTCTGGCGCTCATCATGTACACCAAATGGCTGAATACTACGGTGTTCCTGTTATTCTGCATACTGACCACTGTGCGAAAAAATTATTACCATGGATTGATGGTCTGTTAGATGCTGGTGAAAAACACTACGCTAAAACAGGTAAACCACTGTTCTCTTCTCACATGATTGACTTATCTGAAGAATCATTAGAAGAAAACATCGAAATCTGTGCTAAATATTTAGCGCGTATGGCTAAAATCGATATGACTTTAGAAATCGAATTAGGCTGTACAGGTGGTGAAGAAGACGGTGTTGATAACACAGGTATGGACAGCTCTGCGCTTTATACTCAACCAGAAGATGTTGCTTACGCATACGAAAAACTGAGTGCGGTAAGCCCTCGTTTCACTATCGCGGCATCTTTCGGTAACGTTCACGGTGTTTATAAACCAGGTAACGTTCAGTTAACGCCAAAAATTCTACGTAACTCACAAGACTACGTATCTGAGAAATTCAACCTGCCACACAATAGCTTAGACTTCGTTTTCCACGGCGGCTCCGGTTCCTCAGCAGAAGAAATCAAAGAAGCTGTTGGCTATGGTGTTATCAAAATGAATATCGATACAGATACTCAGTGGGCAACTTGGGATGGTATCTTACAGTTCTACAAAAAGAACGAAGGCTATTTACAAGCTCAGTTAGGTAATCCAGAAGGTGCTGATAAACCTAACAAGAAATACTACGACCCACGTAACTGGTTACGTCATGCACAATCATCAATGGTTGTTCGTTTAGAGCAAGCATTTAAAGAATTGAATTCAGTTGACGTTCTGTAATTGGATCATTCTTAATGATTAAACTAAACCCGCTTATTTGGCGGGTTTTTTTATGTCTGGCAAAAAGCTATCAGGCAGTTTGTCTATGATGGTATTTCTCTTTAAATATTAACGATGAAATGCATAGGTATAAAAAAAGCGCCTATTAATAAATAGGCGCTTATATCAAGCAATATATTGATTGAAAGATTAGCCTGTGACTTTACCGTCTCTGCTTTCTTCTTTCATCATGCGATTTAATAAAGGTACGGTTGCCCACATAACGATACCGACAATTAAGGTCACAATACCAATTTTACCAAATACATCAGTATAAATAGGTAATGTTTGTAGTGGATCAGTAATGCCTTCTGGTGCTGCGGTGAAAGTCGCTACATAACCCCCTAACAGATAAGCGGTGGCTTGTGTTAAGAACCACATACCTAAAATAAAGCCCATCATGTATTGCGGTACGAATGCTGCAACCATTGCTAAACCTAACGCACTGATCATCAGTTCACCTAAGCTCTGGAATAAGTAAACCAGAACGATAAACCAAGGAGATGTTAAGCCTTGAGCATCGGCAAACCACATACCTGATGCTGCCGCTGTAAGGAATCCTAATGAGCACAGAAGCATACCAGCAGTAAACTTCGCAGGCATTGAGAAGTCTTTACCTTTCGCGCCAAAATGGCTGTAAGCGATAGCAAGGATTGGGCTAGCAACAATGATCCAGAATGGGTTTAGTGCTTGGAAGCTTACAGGGTTAATATCAAAGCCTAAAAGCGTGTGATGAACGTTATGAATAGCAAAGAAGTTCAGTGAGGTTGGCATCTGAGCATACAGAATATAGAAAACAACAGCTTCTAACATCAGAACAAATGCAACATACATTTTATTACGAGCAACTCTGTCTTTTTGTTTAAACGCTTCACGGAAATAAATGAAGACAACAATAATAGACAGGCTGACTAAAACGATATTTGCAATCATTACGTTGTGCAGTAACCATGCACAAACAAATACCATTGCAACAGAGCCAGCAATTACTAATAACAGTTTGCTAAAGCTCATCGGTAAATGGTCTGGTTCAGAACCAATATTGGCAACCATTTTACGGCAGAAGAAATAAACTAATAACGCCATGAGTAAGCCAATACCACAGATATTATAAGTCAGTGCATATCCGTAACGTTCAGCCAGTACAGGGGCGATAGATAAAGAAATTAAGGAGCCGATATTGATCGACATATAAAATAGCGTAAATGCACCATCAAGACGTGGATCTTTAGGTGGATAACATTTTGCTAATAAGCTGGCAGGGTTGGCTTTAAATAAACCATTACCGACTGCGATAGTTCCTAATGCGTAGAAAATTAAATTAGGATACATAATTGACATACCAGTCATGAAATAACCGATAGCCAAGACGATAGCACCTAAAACAATAGTTCGTTTTGTTCCTAATAAGTGGTCACCAACATAACCACCAATAGAAATAAGCCCATAAACCAGTGCAGAGAATGCACCAAAAGTAATAAAAGCCTGTTCTTGAGAGAAACCGAGTTTACTAACAAAATAAACGGCAAGAATACCTTGTACGCCGTAGTAACCAAAACGTTCCCATAATTCTACAAAGAAAATCATAAAGAATGGTTTAGGCTGTTGTAATAAACCGACTTGAGCGGGTTTATCCATATCTGTAATGCCCCTAATTATTATTTATTTTCAACAACGATGTTATTTACTCACATTCACGAGGAATGTTACACGACGGTAACATTATCTGTCGCATTTAGAGT
>JAEYFY010000068.1 GCA_023454395.1 Pseudomonadota bacterium | reverse complement strand
TTGATGCCGTCATTCGAGAACGTGGTTTTGAAAGAGCCGCGCAAAAGTTATGTATTACACAATCTGCCGTTTCTCAGCGTATCAAACAGTTAGAAAATTTATTTGGACAACCGCTATTAGTCAGAACTGTTCCACCTCAACCTACTGAGCAAGGACAAAAATTATTAGCACTATTGCATCAAGTAGAATTACTTGAAGAACAATGGTTAGGTGATGAAAATAGCGGTTCTACACCTCTTTTACTCTCTTTGGCGGTGAATGCTGACAGTTTAGCAACATGGTTGTTGCCAGCTTTACATCCCGTCTTAACGCAACTGCCTATTCGTCTCAATATTCAAGTGGAAGATGAAACTCGCACTCAAGAACGATTAAGACGAGGCGAAGTCGTTGGTGCAATTAGTATTCAGCCACAAGCACTGCCAAGTTGTCTTGTCGATCAATTAGGCGCTCTCGATTACCTCTTCGTTGCTTCTCCTGACTTTGCTCAACGCTACTTTGCTAATGGCGTAACAAAATCTTCGTTATTAAAAGCGCCAGCAGTTGCCTTTGACCATCTTGATGATATGCATCAGGCATTTTTACAACAAAATTTTGGTTTATCGCCCGGTAGTGTACCCTGTCATATTGTGAACTCCTCTGAAGCCTTCGTGCAATTAGCTAAACAAGGTTCAACCTGTTGTATGATCCCTCATCTGCAAATTGCTAATGAACTCAAAAGTGGAGAGTTGGTTGATTTAACTCCAGGGCTTTGCCAGCGGCGGATGCTTTATTGGCACCGATTTGCACCAGAAAGTAGAACCATGAGAAAAGTGACAGACGCACTCATTGATTTTGGTCGTAAAGTTTTAAAACAGGATGAAGAGTAATACTCTATTTCATCTTATCAACACAAAAAAATAGGCTTCATATTGAAGCCTATTTTGTTTTTATTACAGCAGGATTATTTAGTGCGTTTTAATTCAAAAACCACATCAACATAATCTTTAAACTCGATGCTTTGCTGTTCATAGGTTTCTTGCACTGCAGCGGGTGCTTGTGCTTTTAATGCCATTGCATCCATACGCACTTGTGCGATTGGATAAGGGGTGGCTTCTGGCGCACGATAGCTCACGCTATACACAGCACCTAAATCCGCACCGAAACCTTTTGCTACTGACGTTGCTTGATCAATGGCATTTTTAATCGCAACTTCTCGTGCTTTTGTTTTGTATTGTTCCGGATTATTTACGCCAAATTCAACGTTATTAATCTCATTTAAACCAGCTGCTAATGCGCCATCAAGCAACGTATTAAGCTGTTCTAATTTCTTAATTTTAACATTAACGGTACGTGTTGCCGTATAACCATTAATCACTGAACGCTCTGCTTTTTTATCATACTCATAGTTTGGTTGAGTACGGATATTAGCTGCGTCGATATCTTCTTTAACAACACCATTTTCTTTTAAGAAGACAAAATATTTTGCAACACGCTCATCAACTTGTTTCTTAGCCTGAGCTGCATCTTTTGCTCTTTCGTTAACCTGAATATTTAATGTTGCCATATCAGGAGCGGCTTTAATTGTCGCATTACCCGATGTTGTAATATGTGGTCCTTCTGGCTCTGATGCGGCTAATGCAAAAGAAGGTAATCCCAGTGTAAACACGGATGCTAATACAATTGCTTTTAATTTCACAAAAACCCCCGACATAATAAAATTTAAGACCATTTTTTATGGCTAAGAAGAACCTTAGCATATCTGATGTAAAGTTCTTTAAGATTAAAAGAGAGTTTTCCATCCTTGTGCCGCTAATTGAACAGCAATAAACCACATTACACATCCCACAAACAGATTAATAATACGTTGAGCGCGCGCTTTGCTTAATATTGGAGAAAACCAAGCGGCCAGTAGTGATAACGCAAAAAACCAGCTTATAGAGGCAAATACCGCTCCAAATGTAAACCAAGGACGCAATTCTGACGTTAATTGCCCACCAATACTGCCTATCACAACAAAAGTATCTAAATAAACATGAGGATTCAGCCATGTTACGGCAACTAATGTTACTATCACACGCCAGCGGCTTTTTACCTGATTTTCACTTTGTGATAATTCAATATCTTTTGAAAAAGCAGTTTTAAATGCATTCCAGCCATACCACAATAAGAACGCAACGCCTCCCCAAGTGATCAGTAATAAAAGTATTTCTGATTGGCTAAGCAGAGCGCTTCCACCAAAGACACCTGCGGTGATCAAAACCACATCACTTAAAGCGCATAAAAATGCACTCATTAAATGAAACTGTTTTTTACTTCCTTGTTGTAAAACAAAGGCATTTTGAGCACCTATTGGCAAAATCATTGCTGCGCTTAATAAGAACCCCTGAAAAAAAGTTGTGAACATGCAAAATATCCTAATAATTATTCGTTTAATATTGGATGAATAATAGAAGGGTTTTGATATTAGAGGAAATGAATCATTCTTATTGATAATAAGAAAAACTAATGGCGATAAATACAAAAAAGCCACGTTATTAACGTGGCTCTATGTCATCTATTCTTGTGAGACTATTCTGCTTTCGCTGTCGCACTTTGTGTTTGATGCATATAAACATCCATTTGTGGGAATGGAATACCGATATTATTCGCGTCTAATGCGCGTTTAAAATCTTCCATTAAATCCCAATAAACTGGCCATGCATCACCATTGGTTGTCCAAACACGTACCACAAAGTTTAATGAAGACGGTGCCATTTCATGTAAACGAATAGTCACGCCTTGCTCATGTTGAATACGTTTATCTTTTGCAACAACATCGCCAAGCACTTGTTTTACTTTATCAATATCGGCATCGTAAGCGACACCAACTATAATTTGTGTACGGCGATTAGGTTCACGCGTTAAGTTAATAACTTCACTACTGATAATTTTGCTATTTGGGATAACGATAATTCTGTCATCGGCTGAACGTAATGTGGTTGAAAAAATCTGCACATCTTTTACGGTACCTTCCACAGACCCGATCATCACATATTCATTCGTACGGATCGGACGGAAAATAACAATCAGTACACCAGCAGCAAAGTTAGACAGCGAACCTTGTAATGCTAAACCGACGGCTAAACCAGCGGCACCCAGTACGGCTATAACAGAAGCAGTTTGAACGCCTAATCGTCCTAATACCGCAATTAAGGTAAAAGCAACAACAGTATAACGAACTAGGACAGACAGAAATGTAACAACAGTTGCATCGATATGGCGCAACGTAAGTACTCTTGCGACACCTTTACCAATCACTTTTGCTACAAAAAGCCCAATAAATAGGATCAAAAATGCAGCCACAATATTCACAGCATACTGAATAAAGAGATCTTGATTGGCAACAAACCAACCCGTTGCTTCATCTAAACTAGCAGGTAATTCATTCATTAGACCACCTTTTAAACTTAAAAACGTAATAAAAAGAAGAGTAATTCAATAGTATATTGTGGCAGATTTATTCAAGAAATATATGGGATTTGTTAATTTTTTCTATTTTCCAGAATAAATAACCGATATTTTTGTAGCATAGCAGCAAAATCATCTAGCCCACAAAAAGCAATACTCTCGTTATCGTAATAACTCATGCCCTCTTCCATTTCATCTGTTTCAAAATGTAATGTATTCGCTCTTACCATTACTTCTTCGTCATCAATAGAAAGGCTATATTCTTTACCGATTAATTCCCACTGTCTTTCACTACCTTTAATACCTTCCATTTCTTCAAGAATTTGATCTATCAGACTAATATCGCCCTGAACTTCATCATTCAGCCAATAACCTATTGCTTCATGATCCATCGAAAAACGGGCTAATATACCGCCAGTGAGATCTCGCTGAAATTCATAATCCATGGTGTACGCCCCTTATTAAGCTGCTACTTTTTTGATAAAAAATATCTTATTCTTATTATGACAAAAATAACAAAAAACGGGAGGCATTTGCCTCCCGTTTGTTCATATAAAATACTTTAAAGCAATAAATTAACCGTTATACCGCTGTTTGGAAAATAACTTGGTCTGCTTTATCTGTATATTGCTCTAGTTGGTCAAAGTTTAGATAACGATAAGTATCTTCCGCGGTTTCATCCACTTTATTCATAAAGTCCAGATACTCTTGTGGCTCCGGCAAACGACCTAATAATGACGCAACAGCGGCAAGCTCTGCTGAAGCAAGATACACATTTGCACCTGTACCTAAACGGTTAGGGAAGTTACGTGTCGATGTTGAAACCACTGTCGCCCCATCAGCAACGCGTGCTTGGTTACCCATACATAATGAACAACCTGGCACTTCGATGCGCGCACCACTCTTACCGAAGACACTGTAATAGCCTTCTTCCGTTAATTGTGCCGCATCCATTTTTGTTGGTGGTGCAACCCATAAACGTGTTGGTAATTGACCTTTATGCTGATCAAGCAGTTTACCTGCAGCACGGAAGTGACCAATATTGGTCATACAAGAACCAATAAACACTTCATCAATTTTGCTGTTTGCCACTTCTGAGAGCAGACGTGCGTCATCAGGATCGTTCGGCGCACATAAAATTGGCTCTTTGATCTCATTTAAATCAATTTCGATCACTGCCGCATATTCTGCATCTGCATCTGCTTCAAGTAATTGCGGATCTTTCAGCCAGTTTTCCATTGACGTAATACGACGTTCAATAGTACGGCGATCACCATAACCTTCAGCAATCATCCATTTCAGTAAGATGATGTTAGATTGCAGATATTCAATGATAGGCGCTTTATCCAGTTTAATAGTACAACCCGCTGCTGAACGTTCTGCTGATGCATCAGCCAGTTCAAATGCTTGTTCTACTTTCAGTTCTGGTAAGCCTTCAATTTCAAGAATACGACCAGAGAAAATGTTTTTCTTACCTTTTTTCTCAACTGTCAGTAAACCGTCTTGGATCGCGTAATAAGGAATAGCATGAACTAAATCACGCAATGTCACACCCGGTTGCATTTCACCTTTAAAACGCACCAAAACAGATTCTGGCATATCTAATGGCATTACACCTGTTGCCGCAGCAAAAGCCACTAAGCCTGAACCAGCAGGGAATGAGATACCAATAGGGAAACGGGTATGTGAGTCACCGCCTGTACCTACAGTGTCAGGCAGTAACATGCGGTTTAACCATGAGTGGATAATACCGTCACCGGGACGCAGTGAAACACCACCACGGTTCATAATAAAATCAGGTAAGGTATGATGCGTTGTGACATCAACAGGTTTTGGATACGCTGCAGTATGACAGAATGATTGCATCACTAAATCAGCAGAGAAACCAAGACACGCCAAGTCTTTTAGCTCATCACGAGTCATTGGACCGGTGGTATCTTGTGAACCCACAGAGGTCATTTTTGGCTCACAGTATTCGCCAGGGCGAATACCTGTACGACCACAAGCACGACCAACCATTTTCTGTGCTAAAGAGAAACCACGGTTACTTGCTTCAACAGGTTTAGCATGACGGAACAACGTGCTAACCGGTAAACCGAGTGATTCGCGCGCTTTTGACGTTAATCCACGACCAATGATCAATGGAATACGACCACCAGCACGCACTTCATCAATTAATACTTCCGTTTTCAGCTCAAAGGTTTCCAGTAACTCATTTGTTTCATGGTTACGAATTTCACCTTTGTATGGGTAAATATCAATAACATCACCCATATTTAATTTAGAAACATCAACCTCGATCGGGAGCGCTCCCGCATCTTCCATAGTATTAAAGAAGATAGGTGCGATTTTACCGCCAAGGACAACCCCACCACCTCGTTTATTAGGAACAAACGGAATGTCGTCGCCCATAAACCAAAGTACAGAGTTAGTTGCTGATTTACGTGAGGAGCCAGTCCCTACAACATCACCAACATAAGCCAGTGGGAAGCCTTTCTTATTTAATGCTTCGATTTGTTTTATTGGACCTACGCTACCCGGTTGATCAGGTTCAATGCCTTCGCGCGCATTTTTCAGCATGGCTAAAGCATGTAATGGGATATCAGGGCGGGACCAAGCATCAGGTGCTGGAGATAAGTCATCGGTATTCGTTTCACCAGTGACTTTAAAGACGGTAACAGTAATTTTTTCTGCTAATTCAGGGCGCTCAGTAAACCACTGTGCATCAGCCCAAGATTGCATAATTTGCTTAGCATAAACGTTGCCAGCTTTCGCTTTTTCCTCAACATCATAGAAGTTATCAAACATCAATAAGGTGTGAGAAAGCGCTTTGGCGGCGATTGGGGCTAACTTATCATTATCCAGAGATTCAATTAAAGCATGGATATTATAGCCACCTTGCATGGTACCTAATAATTCAACTGCTTTTTCTGGTGTGATAAGAGGTGATGTGGTTTCGCCTTTCGCGAGGGCAGTTAAAAAACCCGCCTTAACATAGGCAGCTTCATCAACTCCGGGTGGAACTCGGTTAACAATTAAATCAAGAAGAAATTGTTCTTCATCTTTAGGGGGATTTTTTAATAGCTCAACAAGTGCGGCTGTTTGTGTGGCATCGAGAGGTTTTGGAACGACACCTTCAGCTGCACGCTCTGCTACGTGCTTACGGTATTCTTCTAGCACGACTGTCTCCTC